>RZYX01000171.1 GCA_009930155.1 Clostridia bacterium
AGGTTATGATATCTATCACCTTCGAAACATAGCTCTCTCCTACGCTCTAATCTAACACTATCGAGCAAGTCGCCTAATGCAACAGTTTCGGGTACATAATTTTCGCCAAAAGCTCTCTGGCGAAGTGCGTTGTAAGAATCAAAGGCATAAGTAGAGTTGTTTGGTCCACCTGGAATCAAGTTAGATTCTGCTCGGATTAAATGCATTTCTGCTAATCTTAAATAGACTCTGTTTAATGGTTGTGATTCTCCTTCTACAACAGATTCATCATATTTTTTTATGTAATAAATTACAAAATATTTTGTAATTAAATTTCTGCGAGTGTCGTTCTCATCGTAGAGATTATAAATATCGGCATTTGTTTGAAACAGAGGATTTTTAGATCTACTGTACGCATCTATTAAGCTATTGCTATTGTCGGTACTGATGTTTACAATCTGAAAAATTACCTCAGGATTATATTCATTACCCGATAGAGTAAAGATGTCGCTAACATTCTCGGACAATTGGTAGTATGATCCTGAAATTACATCATTGGAGTATTCTGAGGCCAAGTTATAATCTCCTTTAAAAAAGCAAACTCTTGCTAACATTGCTGTTGATGACATAGCAGATGCAAAACTTGTGGATGTCATTGCTCCTACGTTTTCGAGTAATGTTTTCGATTCTTGTAAATCTAAAATTATGTTTGTATAAACATCCTCAACACTTGCTCTTGCAAGATCTAGACTATCAGGAGAGATGGATGGAGATTTACGATAAGGAACTCCAATTTGGCTATTGCTTCCCGGAGTGTTTACATTATATGGTTTTGCAAAAAATCGTACAAGTTCAAAATGACAAACAGCACGAATAAACAGAGCTTCTCCTTTTAATTGATCCTTATATTGTTCAAAATCAGCATCATCAACTAATTCGTTATCAATTGCATATATAACGTTATTTGCTCTGTTTATTGCAGAATAGGCTGAGCTCCAAAAAGAGGCAATTTCGGTTATCTGAGGCGAAGTTGTCATGGTGTATATTTCATACTTCCCAAATCTGTTAAGTTTTTGCTCATTCCCAATTTTTGTTTCATCAGAAAGTAATTCGGCATAAATTACAGGATTTCCGCCCAACACTGACCCCGATTGCAAAGCATCGTAGGCTCCATTAAGAACCAATTGTAAATCGCGTGTGCTGTTAATCGCCATATCGTTTGGAATACGATCATTTAATTCTGTTTCGAGTAATTTTTCGCATGAAGTAAAAATCGAAAAGGCGAAAAATGCACTTACAATAATAGTGAAAGATTTTACAATTATATTTTTCATGTTTTTATGTTTTAAAATGAAACCTGAATTCCTCCAATAATTGTTCTGGCCTGAGGCGTTGCGAACGAAGGAGCTGCGAATGACACATTTGAATCTGGGTCAGATGAACTAGTATTGCGAATAACTTCCGGATCCCAACCCGGATAATTTGTTAAAGTCCACAAATTATTTCCGGAGATATAGATTCTAAGACTGCCCAGATGAAGTTTATCACAAACTTGTTTACTAAAGCTGTAACCGAGCGATAAATTTTTTAATCGAAGGAAAGAAGCGTCATATAAGAATCTGGTTGAATTAATATAAGTTGAATACTCATTTAAACCTGGAACATCTGTATCGATATTGTTTTCGGAATAAGCATCCAAAATTTCGGGACGTTGTGCAATAGAAGACCAGTCGCCAATCATACGTTTAGCCTGATCATCATAAATAGTATTGCCATATTGATAAATGAACAAGAAACTAAAATCAAACCCTTTGTAGGAAAATGTATTTGTAATACCTCCAACAACTTTTGGGAATGGACTTCCTGAAGGTTTACGGTTATCACCATAAAAATCGCCTGTTGGATTTGCATAAGTCATCAAATTTCCGTTTATGTCATAATATAACTCAGTACCAGCTTCCACAAATGCAGTTTGCTGATTTCCTTCATTATCCAAAACAGGTGTTCCATCAACGTTCCAAAGAGGAATCTCGCCATCTTGTTGTTGAATTCCTGCCCACTCAACAAGGTAAGCAATACCAACAGGATAGTCTAAAATAACTCGAGCATCTCCACCAGCTTTATTATCAAAAGCATCGGGTGGCAAGCCTCCAACGTCGGTAACAACATTTTGGTTAAATGCAATATTAAAATTGGTTGACCATTTAAAATCACTCTGTATATTATGCGTATTTAAATCAAATTCGACACCATTATTAGTTAAAGCGCCAATATTTTGCCATATTTTAGAATATCCAGAAGATGAAGGAAGAGTTACTTGTAGCAATAGGTCAGAACTTTTTTTGTTATAGTAAGTTAAACTTCCACTTATTCGGTTGTTAAAGAAACCGTAATCGATATTTAAATCGAGCATTACAGATTTTTCCCAACTAAGATAAGGATTTAATAATGTTGATGGCACTATTGCAGCAGCTCCATTATATCCTCCAACAGGAGAATAAAATCCTAAATGTGCGTAATCATCGATATTTGCATTTCCTGTCAGACCATAACTTGCCCTTAATTTAAGAAAACTGATTGATTTGATATCTTTAATAAAATCTTCGTCACTCATAATCCATCCAACCGAAACCGCTGGGAATGTACCATATCGATTTTCTTCACCAAACCGTGATGAGCCATCAGTTCTGATACTGAATCCTGCGAGATATTTATTGTTTAGTTTATAATTGACTCTAAAAAAGTAAGAATCAAAAGCAAAAGCAGTTGAATAGCTGTAACCCGTCATATCGCTTGGATCGGCAGAGCCGGGGCTTGTAAGATTGTCGTTTGGGAAATTCCATCCATTTAGTCCTACTCCACTTGTATTAGATCGCTGATATGAGTGTCCCAGAGTAAAGTCAGCTTCCTGATTCTCTCCAATTTTTGAGTTGTAGGTAAAATAATTATTTGTTGTATAATTAAACACATTTGTTCTTCTATCCCAAGCAGATGAGACAGATCCTGTATCCTGAGTATTTCTAAAACGAAACTCATCTTCGGATAAATTCATAAAATCGACACCAAACTCTGAGCGGAAAGAGAAATTTTCAGTAATTTCATAATTAAGGAACAAACCTGATATAGATCTAAAAGTGTTAGCCTGGAAATTCCAGTTTTCTAATTGCCATAACGGATTATTATATGGATCGTAATAGTCTCCATCCTGATTATATACAGGCAAATATGGGAGTTTTTGTTGCGCAATACCTAATCCACCTGCATCTCCAGTGGGTACTCGTTTGTTTTTACTGTATGAGACCGACATGTTTGTGCCAAGGCTTAATTTATCAGTTGCTTTATT
>RZYX01000172.1 GCA_009930155.1 Clostridia bacterium
TTTTACATTGTAAACATGTAACTATCAGTTATTTACTTGAATTTAAATAAAAAGCGGTGAACGGCTTTAGCCCTCACCGAAGGTAATAATGCGGGTTAATGGCATTATCCTTAAATCATCACTCGGCAAGTGATGATTTAAAAAACTTTTTGAGTATTGGTTTTACACATCATCGCGAAATACTTGGAAAAACTAGTGTTTTGGAAGAGCGCTTGTTCTATATTAATCATTGCGCGGTTGGATTTTGGAGTGTAGAAACTCTTAAGTATCATTTGCGCGAGGACTTATTTGCTAAGCAAAGTAGTACTCTCAACAATTTCAATTTAACCATTTCTCAAAATGATATACGAGCAAAAGCATTACATTCATTTAAAGACGAATATCTTTTAGATTATATAAACTTGGAAGACCCCGACGATAGTGATGAGCGAGTTCTAGAGTCCGTTATTGTAAGCAACATCAAGAATTTTATAATGTCTTTTGGTAATGATTTTTGTTTTATGGGCAATCAATACAGAATAATTATAAATGAAAAAGAGGTATTTATTGATTTATTATTTTTTCATCGGTCTTTAAATTGTTTAGTTGCAATTGAATTAAAGCGTGGAGATTTTAAGCCGGCATATTCAGGGCAATTAAATTTTTATCTTTCAGCTTTGGACGAATACGTAAAACACCCTAACGAGAATCCATCAATAGGTATTATCTTATGTAAAGGAGCAGATGAGAAATTTGTTCAGCTTTCGGTACGTGATGTTAACAAGCCTATTGGTGTTGCAACCTACAAAACGGCAAATGATCTTCCAACTGAACTAAAAAGTGTATTGCCTAATTTAGATGAATTAAAAAAATTATTGTAATGAAAAAAGTCCTAATACTCGCCAAAACGCACACAAGTTCTGGCAAGAAAACTTTGAAGCAACAAAAAATTATACACAATTCGCACATGAATTATTAACGCTACAACCCGAAACCCGAAACCCGAAACCCGAAACAAAAATAACTCGAAACCCGAAACTAAAATAACTCGTAACCCGAAACTCGTAACCCGAAACTCGTAACCTTTTTAACCCGCAACTTTTTTCCTATGCATATAACCCTCATAGCTGGTGCGCGTCCGAACTTTATGAAAGTAAGTCCTGTGATACGCGAAATATTAAAGAAACAAAATCAAGGAGTTGACATCAATTACAGACTTGTTCATACTGGTCAGCATTATGACAAGAAAATGAGCGAAACTTTTTTCGAGGAGTTGCAAATTCCCGAACCTCATATCAATCTCGCTTCCGGTAGTGGAACACAAGCTGAACAAACAGCAGCAATTATGCTTGCTTTTGAAAAAGACCTTGCTCAAAACCCAACCGATATCGTTATTGTAGTCGGAGACGTAACCTCCACTTTAGCTTGCTCTATAGTTGCAAAAAAAGCCAATACAAAACTTGCTCATATCGAAGGTGGCATTCGTTCTTATGATCAGACTATGCCCGAAGAGATAAATCGTAAAGTTACGGATAGCATAACTGATTACTTTTTCACAACTACCGAGTGGGCTGGGCAAAATCTAATCGAAGAGGGAATAAAATCGCAGAATATTTTTCTTGTAGGTAATGTTATGATTGACACCCTGCTTTACAATTTGCCAAAGCTTATACAACCAGAATTTTACAAAAATCTCGCAATATCAAAACAAAATTATATTGTGTTGACCCTACACAGGCCAAATAATGTTGACAATGCAGATAATTTAAGAGCAATACTTAGAGAGATATCGGACAACTCCAATGATTTGCCAATAATATTCCCAGTACATCCTAGGACAAAACTTAGAATAGAAGAGGAAAATATCATTTTCAAAAATATACATTACGTTGACCCAATGGGCTATCTGGAGTTCAACTATCTTGTAAAAAATTCGTTTGCCGTTATTACCGATTCGGGGGGCATTACAGAAGAAACTACAGTGTTAGGAATTCCTTGCATGACTATTCGCGACAATACCGAGAGACCCGAAACCTGCACTATCGGGACAAACGAACTGATTGGGACAAACCCCAAAAACATAAAACCAGCTTTACAAAAATTATTTGCCGGCAATTGGAAAAAAGGCTCAATTCCTAAACTATGGGACGGCAAATCAGCAGAGAGGATTGTTGATGTTTTATTAAGTTTGGAATCACAAAAGATACTTTAATTATTAAAACAACCCGAAATATTTTCTAACTCGAAACTTCATGTTTATTAAGTAAATAGAAAATAGTAAGTACTGATTAGCACAAACCGCTACCTACTAATTACTCCCTACTATTTTCTGACCTCGAAACTCGAAACAAAAGTAACCCGAAACTTTTTCCAAACCCGAAACTTTTTTCATGAAAATCCTAATAATCTCCCAACACATCTTCCCAATGCAAACCCCTCGTGCGCACCGCACAACCGAGCTTGTAAAAGAGTTTCTTTTGGGCTTCGTCCGCACGGCAAATATCACGCTTCATCTGCGACAGTTGGCGGGCGAAAATTCGCATCACATATTGGAAGGCGTTTTCAAAGCATTGGGAAGAACGCTTAAGAAAGCCTGTACTGAGGATCCTAACCTGAATGGGGCTGTATTTTCTACAAAAGGAGTTTTGTGATGACGGTCATTGTTGATTACGGTGTGGGTAATTTATTTTCCCTAAAAAGCTCATTGTCATATATAAGAGTTGATTCTGTTGTCAGCGGTAACCCCCAAACAATACAGAAGGCGGACAGGATAATTCTCCCCGGGGTAGGCGCTTTTTCGGATGCCAGAACAAAGCTCTCCTCCAACGGATTGGACAAGGTAATAATTATGGAAGCCGAAAGAGGCAAGCCTCTGATGGGAATTTGTCTTGGTATGCAGATGCTTTTTGACAGAAGCTATGAATATGGGGTGACAGAGGGTCTTGGATTAATATCCGGAGAGGTCAAACCGATTGCACCGATTATCCCGAAAGGATATAAAGTTCCGCATATAGGTTGGAACGCTCTTCAATTCACAGAAAAGGGACTCGGTTCTCCCGTATTTAAATATATCTCTGAGGGCGATTATGTGTATTTTGTTCATTCCTTCGCAGGAATGAATTGTTATGACAGTATTATCGCAAAGGCCGAATATGGCACCGGACTTACGGCTGCCGTTGCGCGCGATAACGTGTTCGGTATGCAGTTTCATCCTGAAAAGAGCGGCGATGGCGGTCTGAAAATTTTGAAAGCTTTTTGCGAGCTAAAGTAGTTTTGTTTGCCATAGGGGGGCAATTATGGATTTATTTCCTGCAATCGATCTCTGCGGAGGTAAGGCGG
>RZYX01000173.1 GCA_009930155.1 Clostridia bacterium
CTAGTTCAAGATAGCTATCTGTGTTTTTTAGTAGCTGCATTAAATAGGTCTTTTCGGCAACAGTCATCTGCATTTTTGCAAAACAATCAGCTTACCGGAAGCATACCTTATTCTTTATGCAATTTATCAAATCTTAATAGTTATTATTTCTACAACAACTACCTCGATCTCGGCAGTAAAATGGAGGCATCGCCCGCTGTATACAACAATACCATCGTTGTCGGTACCCGGGGCAACGGCATCTACGGCATAACACTCTCCTGAAATCACAGGCTCCGCTGCTTTTATTGCTGCGGAGTCTGAAAAAAACGAAATATACATCTTGCATTTACGAGTAATATGTGGTAACATAATCAAGCGCCGAAACAGGGCGCAAAATTATATAGTATCCGGGTGTAGCGCAGTTTGGTAGCGCGCTTGAATGGGGTTCAAGAGGCCGCAGGTTCGACTCCTGTCACTCGGACCATAACTGAACGTCTGTTTTGATACAATGTGTATCGCGACAGACGTTCAGTTTTTTATTGAAAAAGCTCCTATTTGCAAGGGTTTTACAACACTATTTAACGATAACAGGCTCTCGACGGTGCTAAAAACGCTGTCATAGAGCCTGTTTTTATTTTGCTGGTATGAACCTTTTAACGAAAGGTCGTTACCATGTGCATTTTTCAGCCTAACATGTGCACCTTTTAATTATTCCTACTGTCAGCCTATATATTAGTTGTCTAAATATGCACAAAGTGCTTTCATTTTGGGTTTTGCTGCTGTATAATATTGCCAGACAATTATTTATTTTTGGAGGGGTAATAATGAAATCAAAAAACACGGTTGCTCAGGTTCTAAAAGTCTATGCTGTAATAAATTTTATCGTGTGTATCATTTTATCTATTGTCATTGGTAAAAATATCGATATTGATGGAATCGGCATATATTTCTTTGCTGCTTCCTTGGTTATTAACTTCGTTATTTTTGCGTTTGGCGAAGTCGTACAACTACTTCACGACATAAAAATTAACACAAACCACCAAACTCAAGGCGTTGAAACGAAAACCGACGATTCTCTGTCATCTAATTATGTTGACAAAAAACTATCGATTTTAGAGGAAGCTGAACTAGCAGTTATGCCAGAAAATAAGCAAAAAAAAATGATGAAGCAACGCAACTCTAATATTAATCATAATCAAGAGTCTGAATTTTCAGAAGAACCTCTCGAGTTCTGTTTTTATTGCGGCGCGGATCTTAAAGGAAATCAAACCGCATGTCCTTCTTGCGGAGGAAAGCTTAAGTAGTGTTTTAATACATGAGGATGAAAACAAGTTTGCAAGCTGGCCTGTAGTTACTAACATTTCGCTTGGTCGAACTTTGGGGGCAGGTCACCTAACTGAACGTCTGTTTTGATACAATGTGTATCGCGACAGGCGTTCAGTTTTTTATTGAAATAGTGCCTATTTGCAGGGGTTTCACGACACTTTTTAACGAAAGCAGGCTCTCGACAGTGCTAAAAACGCTGTCTTGAAGCCTGCTCTTGTTTTTACGGCATACACCTTTTAACGAAAGGTAGCTACCATGTGCATTTTCCAGCCTACCGTGTGCACCTTTTAATTATTCCTTTTTTAAAATATACCCTGTAATCTGGACACTTGACAGGTCAGCTGGGATATAAGTTGTCTAAATACGCATAAATTCCTTGTATTGTGGGATATATTGTTGTATAATTCTCCCAGTAAGTCATATTATTTGGAGGAGTAATAATGAAACGTATAGCATCACTCTTGCTCTGTTTAATATTGATATTTTCACTTACCCCATCTGTTTTTGCTGCCGACAGCGGATTGCAAAATTTTCAGAAGATATTTGAATACACACCTGGCAAATTTAGTGATGTCAAATCAGATTCGTGGTACGCTGAAAATGTTAAGGTAGCATATGAGCTTGGTCTAGTGCAAGGCAACAGCGAAACAACATTTAATTCGACCGGAAACATAACGCTTGCGGAGACGCTCGCCTTAGCTTGTCGTTTACACAGAATTTATAATACCGGCAAGGTTGATTTTGAGCAAGGCGTACCATGGTATCAGGTCTATGTCGATTATGCATTTGAAAAAGGCATCTTATCTTCAGCTTTTTCAGATTATAGCAAAGCAGCTACACGCGCTCAATTTGCGTTAATACTGTCGAAAGCTTTACCGATTGAAGCGTTGTCAGCAATTAACAATATACCTGATGATACTATCCCAGATGTCCCAAGCTCCGCTTCATACTCCAAAGAAGTGTATTGCTTATATAGAGCTGGAGTAATTACAGGAATCGATAGCACTTTAACCTTTAATCCAAATACAACAATTGAGCGAAACGAAGTCGCTACGATTGTGGCTCGTATGGCAATTGGGAGTCTGAGAATATCTAATGTGTTTGTGCCAAATGAGGATCCACTTGCTTCTGATTTAATAAGTATAGCAATTGAGCAAAGTGCTTATATTTCAACATATGAAAAATACTCTTTACAAATTACAACGATACCGAATGAAGCGAAAATCAACAGTATCACTTGGAGTTCTTCAGATAGCAGTATCGCAACAGTTACAAATGGCATCGTTACGGGAATCAAATATGGAGTCGCCGTTATCACTGCAAAAACAATTGGTGGAGGTCTTTCAAACTGTGAAGTGACAGTAGGGCCTCAAATTGACTATGACAACGTAACATTTTCGGATAGTTTACAATTCTTTTTTTTCATTACAGCGGTAATGCCTGACCATATTCAAACACCAATGGGAACAGTAGAAACAGCAATCCAACCGAAAAACAATTCTTTTTATTCTGTATCACCCACCTATGAACTGAATATTCCAGTTTGGCCAAGGTCTGAATTCGATATCTTTCGTATAAATAATACACCAGGATATTCCAACGAAGAAAAAGCTGAAACAATAAAAATTCTGAAAGATTATCAGTACAAAATTTATCAATATGCTGACCATTATTTTCCTAATGCAAAGCTCATGGGTTGTTATTATATAAGTGGTTATCGATACGAGTACATAAGGGAAGGATTTAGTAGCAATGAATTCGCAGTATGGAGCAATTTTTCCAACATGCCTCAAATAGATAAAACTTCCCCAAAGTCCTCCTTCAGATGGTGTGAATAAGAATGCAAATTAGGCAGAGAGCCGAAGGATTCTATTGTTAAAGCTGACTAGGGCTTAATTGAGACATTTCGTTTCAAGGACAAGCTCGATGATAATAATAAGTTTATCGAATTGAAAAAAATAATGGAGGAAATAATTTATGAAAAAGATAATAGCATCGGTAATAGCC
>RZYX01000174.1 GCA_009930155.1 Clostridia bacterium
TGTTAATCTTGATAAAGCCAGGCGTTTGCTTTGGCCTATCAAAAAGAAATATGGGAATAAACTTTCATGGGCTGATTTAATGATTTTGGCCGGAAATTTGGCGTATGAGTCAATGGGGTTCAAAACTTTTGGATTTGCCGGTGGTAGAGAAGATATTTGGCATCCGGAAAAAGATATTTATTGGGGAGCAGAAAAAGAATGGTTGGGAAAAGATCGATATTCAGATAGTAATGATGAAGACTCGCTCGAAAATCCATTAGCAGCTGTACAAATGGGATTGATTTATGTAAATCCAGAAGGTGTGGATGGAAACCCCGACCCATTGAAAACGGCAGAAGCAATGCGTGTTACTTTTGAAAGAATGGCTATGAATGATGAAGAAACTGTCGCTCTAACTGCAGGTGGTCATACAGTTGGTAAAGCACACGGAAATGGTGATGCATCAGTCCTTGGACCCGACCCCGAAGGAGAAGACGTACACCAACAAGGCTTTGGTTGGATGAATCCAAATGGTAAAGGACACTCTGAAGATACGGTTTCGAGTGGTATAGAAGGAGCATGGTCAAGTACACCCGATAAGTGGAATCATTCGTATTTTCATTTATTATTAAATTATGATTGGGAATTAAAAAAGAGTCCGGCTGGAGCTTGGCAGTGGGAACCAAAAAATATTAAAGAAGAAGATAAACCTTTCGATGCACATATTAAAGGTCAAAGGCGAAACCCAATGATGACTGATGCTGATATGGCACTTAAAATAGATCCAAAATATCGAAAAATATCAGAGAAGTTTTATCAAGATCCTGAATACTTTGCCGAGACATTTGCCAGAGCATGGTTTAAATTAACTCACAGAGACTTGGGACCAAAATCTCGCTATCTGGGAAATGATGTACCAAAAGAAGATTTAATTTGGCAAGATCCTATTCCTGCAGTTGACTATACCTTAACTGATCAGGAAATAAAAGAGCTTAAAGAAAAGTTGCTAAACTGTGGATTGTCTCGAACAGAATTGATAAATACAGCTTGGGATAGTGCCAGAACATTCAGATCTTCTGATTATCGTGGTGGCGCTAATGGTGCAAGAATAAGACTTGCTCCTCAAAAAGATTGGGAAGGAAATGAACCTAAACGTTTGAAGAAAGTTATTGATAAACTTGTCGAAATTCAATCTGGCTTGAATAAAAAAATTAGTATTGCCGATTTAATCGTACTTGGTGGTACAGCGGCAGTCGAAAAAGCAGCAAAAGATGCAGGTGTGGATGTTGCTGTTCCTTTTTACCCAGGTAGAGGAGATGCAACAGCCGAATTGACAGATGCTGATTCTTTTGATGTGCTGGAACCAATTCATGATGGTTTTAGAAATTGGATTAAAAAGGATTATGTTGTTAAGCCCGAAGAATTACTTTTGGACAGAACGCAACTCATGGGGCTAACAGCTCCCGAAATGACTGTTCTAATCGGAGGAATGCGAGTACTTGGAACAAATCACGATAATTCTAAACATGGCGTATTTACTGAAAATGTTGGTGTTTTAACAAACGACTTTTTTGTAAACCTTACGGATATGAACTATTCTTGGATACCCGCCGGAAAAAACTTGTATAATATCGTTGAGCGTAAAACAGGAAAAATACAATGGACGGCAACTAGAGTAGATTTGGTTTTTGGCTCTAATTCTGTTTTAAGATCTTATGCAGAAGTATATGCTCAGGACGATAATAAAGAAAAATTTGTGAGAGACTTTGTATGTGCCTGGACAAAAGTGATGAATGCAGACAGATTTGATATAAAATAGTATAAAAAAGAGAAAAGTGGTTTTAACCACTTTTTTTTATGTCTTCAATTTCTTTTTCTTAGCTGCTGGGAATAATACATTGTTTAATATTAGTCTATATCCCGCTGAGTTTGGATGGAGAGATAAGTCGGTATGCTCATCGCCAACATAATGTCGGTAGTCTTCAGGATCGTGGCCACCATAAAAAGTCCACATTCCTTTTCCTAGTTCGTTATGGATATATCGCACTTCGCCTGCAGCTTTGTTTTCGCCCATAATAAGTACCGATGGTTTAACGAGTTCTGCATTAAAAGCTGTGGTCTGTCCCATAAAACCACGCAACATTGAGGTGTGGTTCTGACACAACATTGTTGGTACAGGATCCCATTTAGCAGAAAATTCAAATAGAGTAAAGAAATCCTCACCTTGAGTTGCTTTTTTCTTTTGAGTAACATCAATATCAGAAAACTCATACTCCAAAGGATTACGAACAAGAGTAAAATTCGTAAAAGCCAAACATTTTGAATAATCAAGTTTCGATTGAGCATCAGGATCGGCCGGATCTCCGTCGAACATAGACTCGCAAATATCAACACCCTCGGCAGCAAGAGCTATGTCGAACGAATCTGTAGCAGAACACATCGCAAAAAGAAATCCTCCTTCTGCAACATAAGCTTTTATTGTTTTTGCAACTGCAAGCTTTAAATGAGATACCTTGTCAAAACCCATATTGCGAGCGTCTTGTTCGCTTTGCTTTTGCTGATCACGATACCATTGCATTCTCCCATAAGCACCGTAAAATTTGCCATATTGACCCGTAAAATCTTCGTGATGCAAATGTAACCAGTCGTAATTTGCCAGTTCTCCATTCATTACTTCATAATCATAAATTTTATCATAAGGAATTTCTGCATAAGTAAGTGCAAGTGTTACAGCATCGTCCCATGGTTGGGTCGTGGGAGGAGAGTAAACTGCAATTTTTGGCGCCTTTTCAAGTTTAACTGCATCCATATTTACTGATGGAGCAGAAATTTCATTAAAAATGGCATTTTTTTGACCATCTGCAATAATTTCGTAACTAACTCCACGTAATATACACTCGCGTTCTATCTCTTTTGCAAAAACTGTCATAAAACTGCCACCTCGATAGTTTAACAACCACCACGACTCAACATCGTTCTGTAAGGTCCAATATGTAATCCCGTATGCCTTTAAATGGTCTGTTTGGCTGTCATCCATCGGAATTAATATCCAGGCCGATTTCGCAGAAAAAAATATGGTTAGGGTAAATATTAATAGTATTAATCGTTTCATTTTTTAGTTTTTTACAAAATTACAAAAATTGTGCATATTTATAGTATAATAACATAATCAGTAATAAAATGTTATCCTAGTCTTTAATATTTTTCAAATCAGGTCTAAAAAACTTGAACTGTTATTAGACATGAAACTCTGTCAAACGTATCTAATTTTTTAATAACTCTAATTTGTAAAATGAGGTAATAAGGTTAAAAAATACAGGGAAATGGATTTGTAT
>RZYX01000175.1 GCA_009930155.1 Clostridia bacterium
TATTCAGTCCGATATTTTTGATCATTTATTGGCTGTGGTTTCCGATTTTGAATTGAGTGTGTTTCAAAATCCGTCTAGCTCTGATATTCGTAGTTTAAAGGAATAACTCATTTTTACCTTTGTGCATGATATAATTTGAGGAACTCGTCATTTGGCGGGGAGAAGATTGGAAATCAATTATGGAGTTTTTCTAAAAGCATGCATAAACAAATAATCCGATTTTAAAAAAAATGCATCGGAAATTGTTAAGATGTTTTAATCCTGTTATTTTGTCATACAAGGGAAGCAGGAGCCAAGACAATACTCGTAAATGTGGGCTTCAGAGTTATTGGGAATTGTAAGATTATAATTGTATCCTCCATATCCATCATTAACACCACATTCTGTATCTCCTGGTCCATACCAGGCTCCTGAAGTAACAAATTTAAATTGGACTTGCTGGCCAACATCTTCGGAATTATAGAATTTGGTATAGCTAAATTTTGTATCCGAAACCTGAGTCATTACTTCCATTGACCAAGAATTGAAATCACCAGCAATTTTAACATCGGTAGGATAAATTGTGCCACCTCCATCAACAAACTCATCTAAATCGAGAACTATAACAACCGGGCAAAACTCTTGGATTTCAACCATAAATGAATGTTCGCTGACACAATCTCCATTTGCTGCATAAACGTAAATAACATCTGAAATATTTAAAGTAGTACCTTCATTAATTGACTCAACTCCGCCAGATTGCAAAAAGTAATTTCCATTTGTGAGTTCTGGTAATGTATATGATCCACACACATCAATGTTTTCAGGCTGATCTATCTCTGGATAAGTGTTGATTGTAAGGTGTTGAATGTCAGAATAATACTCATTTGTTTCGCATTCAGTATCTGTGATTTTTAATCTGTAAAAGCCTGTTAAAACTGGAGTAAATTCGAAAGAAGAATATGTAGCTTCTGTAATGTCTATCCAATTTGTTTCATCAGTCGAAAACTGCCATTGCGCCTGTTGAGAAACTGCAATTTCATTATCGAAACTAAGAGTTATACTTTCTCCCGCGCAAATTGTAGTTTGAGCCTGAATGCAAATTGCAGAAAGGAAAAGAGCAAGAACAACTAATGCTATTTTTTTCATATCGCTCAGAATTTAAGTATTTTGTAAACAAACATTTTATCTCCATATTTTATTATTATTGCATAAACTCCTGCTGATAAGTCTTTTGTGCTAATTATAGTGTTGTTGTTGCAGTGTTTTTTGCTGTAAACTGCTATGCCATAAGTGTTTACGATAGAAACGCTGAATGATTTGTTTACATATTCTGTCTGTAAAATCTCTATTTTTAACTCTTGCAAATTTTGATCGCAATTCACGATAAAATGTTCCTTAGCATTGGATTGGCTTATTCTTGTAGGACACGAAGGCAGCGTAAACATTAACTCTGTAGTTTGCGAGAAAATACTGCCTGCAAAAATAACAGGCAGTAAAAATGTTAAAACAATTTTCATATTTATTAGTTTAAATACTGAGATCTTATACTATCAAGCAGAGCTTGCTCTTCAGAGGAGATATTTCCGTCAATTGCTGCTGCTTTTTGCATAAGCTTATAGATTTTCTCTCTGTCTTTCTTATCTTCTGGCATTCTAACAACAAGCTGATTATTTCGTGCCATATCTATCATACCTTCTAATTTTGATGGCGCATATCCCCACTTTTTGGCTAGTTTGTTAGCAAAATTAACTTCCTCTACATCAAAAACCCCATCAGCAGCAATCATAATTAGAACATTGTTAAATGCGAAGTCTCTAACTTTATACATTGCATCAAGTTTCTTAGGATTTACATTTGCAATAAAGAGGTTAGAGTTTGTCTTAAAGTAATTAAGATAATCTTGCTGCGGCATGATATCAGTTATTATCCATTCGTTTTTTGTACTGTTAAGTAGATTTCCACAGTATGGACAATTCATGTCGGTTGTGTCGCTAATTGTTCCACCACATGAAGGACATTGATGAGCATAAACAGAACCTTTATTTTCGCCCGTTACAATATCTTTACTCATCATCATAACCTCATTTTTACTCGTTACAGCAAAATCAATCAGTTGTGCTTTACCATCAATAACTTTAACTCTTTGAAACGACGACTTTATCGCTATGGCAAGAATGTTTTTGCCATCTTTTTGTAATGCACCTATAAGAGTTACATCGTTTAGGAATATTCTGTTAAAGACAAAGTGATCCTCCGATTTCATATTAATCTCAAACTTAGCATAGTAATCATCAGAAACAAAACGACGCATGATTTTTGGATCTTTAAAGACTCTTGCTGTTTGAATTTGTAAATATCCGTTGCTGGCTTTATCTTCAATTAACTGAGTAGCAAAGTCTTTATCGGCATCGGTAATTTCTTCAATCTTATTTGCAAGCGTGTTGCTCAAGTCGTGCAAGTGACTTGTTGTTACATAATCGTCAGCCTGAGTTATTTCTGCAAGTACCCAATCAAATTCTCCACTGTTTGTAAATGTTCCACAATATGGACATTTACTAACATCACCCATGGCCGATCCACTTAAATCGCCTCCACAATTTGGACAATTCTGAGTAGAATACATGTCTTTACCTGTAGCAGTAGTCTTTCTGATAAATGACCAATACTCTACAAATTCCTCAAAAAACACCTCATTTAAGTTAGGATATTTGTCTGAAATAAATTTATCTTTTGTACTGGCTAATATACCTACATGTATTACATCAAAAAGTCCTTCGTTTTCAATTTTATCAATTGTAACTGATTTAATATTAAGGTTCTCAAGTTCATTTCTTTGTGATAGAATATTCATCATTTTAAACTGAGTGTTAAACCTTTGATATACACCATCAGAAATAAAACGACGCGCTTTTGAAATGTTTTTAGCTGCCCAAGCATTTTGAATTTCTGTAAACGCTGTTCTGACTTTTTGTTCAAATTCTTGCTCGTTAAAGTCGGTATGCAACTGCTTAAATGTAGCAAGTCCTTTTTCGTCGCGCTTGGTAGGTATTTGATTGCCTGGAACTTTATTAAGAATTGATCCACGTTTCTTGAGCTTTGAGAAAACCCAAATTCCTACAAGTAACGCAATAACTGCTATCCAATTAAATGGAAAAGGTAACATCATAAAGATCATAAAAATCAATTCTCCGATGCCATCTCCACCACCACTACTAGAG
>RZYX01000176.1 GCA_009930155.1 Clostridia bacterium
TGGACTAATGGCTGCAGTTGCAAAAGCTAAACTACCGATTAACGTGATTGGGATTGTGCCAGCAACTGATAATCGTCCCGGCAACGATGCTTATGTCCCCGAAGATATTATTACAATGTTTGATGGAACAACTGTTGAAGTATTAAATACTGATGCCGAAGGAAGACTTATTCTTGCAGATGCACTTGCCTATGCCAAAAAATACAACCCTCAACTCGTAATCGATTTGGCTACTTTAACCGGTGCAGCAGTTGTAGCAGTTGGCGAAAACGCAACAGCAGTTATGGGAAATGATAAAAAAGAAATCGAGATACTTAAACAAAAGGGTTTTGAAGTTTGGGAAAAACTTGTCGAATTGCCACTTTGGGATGAATACAAAGAACAGTTAAAATCTAGTGTTGCCGACTTAAAAAATATCGGAGGAAAATATGCCGGATCGATAACTGCCGGAAAATTTCTCGAACATTTTACCGATTATAATTGGATACATCTCGATATTGCAGGACCAGCATTTACCGAAAAACATGATTCATATAGAGGCATTGGTGGCACAGGTGTTGGTGTTAGGCTATTATTCGATTTTTTAAAAGAAAAAACTTTATAGAAAAATAAAAATATTATGAGCAAAATAAAACTTGGAATTACTCATGGAGATATCAATGGTATTTCATACGAAATTATGATAAAAGCATTGAGCGAACCACGCTTGCTAAATTCTTTTACACCAATAATTTATGGAAGCCCCAAAGTATTGGCATACTACAAAAAAGCTTTTAACAGCAATATTATCACAAACACCATTAGTTCTGCTGACGAAGCTAAATCAAAACAAATCAGTATTATAAACTGTAACTCCGAAGACATTCGTGTAGAAATTGGGAAATCAACTGAAATGGCTGGACTAGCAGCATATCAAGCACTTGAAAAAGCAACTGACGATTTAAAGAACAATAGAATTGATGTGCTGGTTACAGCCCCGATAAACAAAAACAATATTCAGGCTGCCGGTTTTAATTTTCCGGGACACACAGAATATTTAGCAAAAGAGTTTGGCAACGACGAGCACTTAATGATTTTAATGAATGAAGTAATAAAAATTGGCGTTGTTACAGGACATATTCCTATTAAAGACATCGCCTCGACTATCACTAACGATCTGATTATAAACAAATTGAACATTCTAAATGAATCTTTAAAAAATGATTTCTTGATTAGCAGACCCAAGATTGCAATATTAAGTTTAAATCCTCATTGCGGCGACAATGGCGTTATCGGAATGGAAGAAAATGAAGTTATTATACCTGCAATAATGCAAGCTAAGGAAAGTGGCATTTTGGCATTTGGGCCATATTCAGCTGATGGATTTTTTGGAGCATCTGAATTTAAAAAATTTGATGCTGTGTTGGCAATGTATCACGATCAAGGGTTAGCTCCTTTTAAGGTAATTGCTTTTGACGATGGAGTTAACTTTACAGCAGGGCTACCAATTGTCAGAACATCTCCTGCGCATGGAACAGCTTACGATATTACCGGAGAAAACATTGCTTCATTCCAATCATTCCGTAATGCATTATATCTAGCTATTGATATTTACAAAAATCGTAACGAGCAATATCAGTTAGAAAAGAATGCCATAAATCTAGATAACTTTAAAGATCTAAGCGAAATCAATAAAACTGACGAATAAATGGCACTATACACAAAAGAAGAAGCTCTCGCCTATCATAGCGAAGGACGCAAAGGTAAAATAGAAGTTGTTATTACAAAACCTTTTCAATCACAAAAAGACCTGTCGCTCGCTTATACTCCGGGAGTTGCAGAATCTTGTCTCGAAATAGAAAAAGATAATGATTTGGTTTACAAATACACAGCAAAATCAAATTTAGTTGCAGTAATATCTAACGGAACAGCAGTTCTCGGACTTGGAGACATTGGCCCCGAAGCCTCTAAACCTGTAATGGAGGGCAAAGGTCTGCTTTTTAAAGCCTTTGCTGATGTTGATGTTTTTGATCTCGAAATAAACGAAAAAGATCCGCAAAAACTAATCGATATCGTAAAATCTATGGAACCAACATTTGGTGGAATAAATCTGGAAGATATTAAAGCTCCTGAGTGCTTTGTGATTGAAGAAGAGTTGAAAAAACTTATGAATATACCGGTTTTTCATGACGATCAACATGGCACAGCGATTATCTCAGGAGGTGCATTATTAAATGCGCTGATTATTGCCAACAAAAAGATCGAAGAGATAAAAGTCGTTTTTAATGGCGCCGGAGCAGCCGGAATAAGTTGCGCCAGATTATTTAACTCCCTCGGTGTAAAAAAAGAGAACATTGTCATTTGCGACTCAAAAGGAGTTGTAAAAGCAGGAAATCCGAAGAACAATATCTATAAAAAAGAATTTGAGACAAATCGCGATATTGATACTTTAGCTGATGCACTTAAAGATGCTGATGTTTTTGCAGGAGTATCGGTTGGCAATGTTGTTAGTAAAGAAGTGCTTAAAACAATGGCAAAAACTCCAATTGTTTTTGCAATGGCAAATCCAAATCCCGAAATCACCTATGATGACGCTATCGATGCAAGACCGGATGTAATTATGGCAACAGGAAGAAGCGACTATCCAAATCAAGTAAATAATGTTCTTGGTTTTCCTTTTATTTTCAGAGGTGCTCTCGATGTACATGCAACATCAATAAACGAAGAAATGAAAATTGCTGCTGCTAAAGCTCTTGCCGAAATGGCTCACCTTGCTGTTCCTGATTATGTGTGTAAAGCATACAATACAGACAAAATTGAGTTCGGTCCGGAATATATAATACCAAAACCATTAGATCTCAGAGTAATCGAATTTGTTGCTGTTGCTGTTGCTAAAGCAGCTATCGAAAGTGGTGTCGCAAGAAAAACGATCGACAATTGGGATGACTACAAAATGCAATTACGACAAAGAGTTGCTAGAGTTCACAACAACTATAAATTGAGTGAAAAATAGTTATGGGAATGTAAAAATTCCTTTTCAATATTAAAAGGATAAATGCAAACTCACTCTTTTTTTGAGTCTGAAGGACTCATTTATTTTAACCCTGACTGAACGAAGTGAAAGTCAGGGTAATTTGCATATCTCTCAGGCTTTTGGCGGAGTTTTTGGTTTTTCTCCAAAAACTGTGACAAAAGACT
>RZYX01000177.1 GCA_009930155.1 Clostridia bacterium
CTCCATATGTTTTTGCGACATTTTCACTAATTGTCACATTAGTCAATTTTGCCACAATGCGTGCTGAAACAAAATCTGTTGTAACAAATGCAATTCCGCCACCTTTTCCACCATTTCCTAAATAAGCCCCTTCGACTTCATTACGTAGAACACTTCCGCCATTCATTTCAAAAAGACTTTCACCATTTGAAACTACGAAAATCCCTCCACCAGAGTTCAAACTTACATTATTCTCAACTGTTATATTTTTTAAGATTGCGTTAGTTATAACAAAAATACTTAATGCTCCACCGCAAAGATAAGCGCCGCTATTTGCACTTGTGATGACATTTCCATTCAAAGTGCAATCGTTCATTTGAAGTTCTTTGCAATATTCAACAGAAATGCCAGAGCCTCTGTGTTTCGCAGAATTTAGATAAATGTCACAACTACTGATTTTGACAGTGGTTGCACTTGTAACAAAGACTCCACCACCGAAATATTTTGATTCATTTGATGTTATGTCGCAATTTGACATCTCAAAACTTCCACCAGTTTTAGAATAATAAATTGCTCCACCATAATTGCTTGAATAATTTTCACTAAAAGTTGAGTATTCAATTACACAATCTAAACTAGTTATACAAATTGCTCCGCCACCTCCGCCCTGTGCGATGTTGCCTTCAAAAATGCAACCATTTTCTTTTGTCCCGTTTGTTGATGTGATTGTTGTTTTTTGAGAGTTTGAACGAATTGCTCCGCCGCTACTATATGCCGAATTCCCAGTGAAAGTTGAATTTCTGAATGTCAATTCTACTGTCCCTGTGGTGCAATAAAATGCACCCGCAACATCATTTTTTGCAAAATTGCTTTCAAACAGGCAGTCAACAAAGCTTGCTGATAAAATGATTCCTGTTAAATGAACTGCTCCGCCAACATTAGTTGCAGAATTTGTGCTAAAAGTGACATCACTTGTTTCGCCGTCCCCGTCATCCTCACCAACTGTCACATTCTTAACATTTTCAACAAGTAAAGCCCCGCCGTGTGATTGTGTGTTATCTTTAAAAACACTGTGCCGAACAATCAAACTTTCTGCAGTTCCAACATAAAAGGTGCCGGAATTTTCACCAGCATTATTTTCCACATTCAAATATTCCAGAGTCCAATTGCCGTTATAAAAAAGACCTGCTCTTGCGTTGCCTGAAAAAGTCGTCCAAACTTCTTCACCCGTGGCAATTTGGTCGTCGTCTTCACTGGTTGCTTTTGTTATCAAATAATTTCCTGTTGTCGAACAACTTGCATTTAATGCAATTCCTTCACTTTGATTAATAAACCTGCAACCTTTGACATTAATTGTTTCAGTCGCACTATTACTGATATATATCCCATCAGAGTTGCCATAAATACAATCATTATTGTCAACGACACAAGAGATAAGTGTTATATTTTGTGTGGTAACAAAATAAATTGCCCCACCAGACGCTTCTGAAGTGTTTTGTGAAAAAGTGCATCTTAAAAGAGTTATGTCTGTGACAATTTCTGAACAAAGCCCACCGCCCGGCGAATTTAAATTTGCTGAGTTATCAATGAAATTACAATCAGTTAGTCCCACAATTGAGCAAGAATAAAGTCCTAATCCTCCACCATATCTTCCTGTATTGTCAGAAAATACTATGCTATTTAAGTTTACTTCGATGCAAGAAACAATTCGAAGGCCTCCACCATAACCATCACTTGCGCTTGTTGGGTTTGTTACATTGCTATCAAAAACAAGGTTGATTGCTGTTATGTTTTCAAAACTGGAAATATATGCTCCTCCACCACCTCCCGCGGCGCTTGCATTATTGTTTGTGAAATCAACATAACTTAAAGTGATACTTGAAGTTGTGGAAGAATATTTTGTCGCATAGAGACCTCCACCTGTAATAGATGTCGTTAAAGTACTGTCTCCATTATTATTAAAAATTGTTTTATTTTCAGCAGTGCCTGTTATCGTCACAACGTCTGCTTGGATATAGACTGCTCCGGCCCAACTGCCACCTGTTTTATTATTTTCAAAAACACAAGAAGTTATTGTCACATTTGTTGTAGCAGAAATTTGAACTGCACCACCACTAGAATAACTATCCGTGTTCCCATTGAATGTTGAGTTTGAAATAGTCACACTTTCGCAATTCAAACAATAAACTGGTTTTTTCACATTGGTTGAGAAAATGCTGTTTGAGATTATCACAGTTGGATAGGTTGCTAAACTTGAACCTTCCTCCACCACAATAAGAGCAGTGGTGGTGATCGCTGACGAATTATTATTTTGCACTGTCACATTGTTCAATGTTAAGTTGCTATTAGTGTATAGCATATAGGAAGTGCCAGTTGCTAAATAACTAAAGTTTTGAAATGTTGTTTGATTTAAAAATGTTGGAGTTGCCGTTGCGTTTGAAATTGCACGAGAAAGTCCAAAGTCTGCGTTTTCCCCGTCAAAGACAAATTGAGGAGTGGAAAGATATGTGCCGTCGCTCTTAACCCCAAGAGCAAAGCCGTCGCCACCGCTCACAATTATCATTGAACTCCCCGAAGAAAAACTGACGTCTCTTTTCAAGGTGATTGCACTTGAAAATTGAGTTACATTATCTACTACTACTGGTTCTGGTATGTAATAATAATTTTCAAAAGTGTCTGTCTTATAATTTGGATTATCATCATCATTGCCGTTCATAGTGATTGTGCTTTTAAAAATTATTGTTGTGATTTCGTTACTTTCAATGCCATCGTTCCAAGTTGCAATTGCAAGAGATAATGCTTTGCCTAAAGTTGCCACTGGAAATGTGCTTGAGCCGTCATTTGTGTTGTTGCCGCCGTTTGAAGTGTTTGAAATATAGACAGCGCTAATTCCATCTCCCACGACCTCTCGGTCGGAAGTTTCCAAAATTCCGTCTTGTGCCAAAACAAAATTGGACGAAGCATAGTTCGTCACAACGACACCAAACACCCCCACAAGAGCAAAACAAACGGACGCAATGAGAGTTAGGGCAATTTTTCCAATCTTAATTTTTTTCATCAAAATACACACCTCACAGCAAAGAAAACTTTTCCTTACTTTTTGTCTCAATAGATTGCAAACAAAAAATACACTTTCGCACACTTTAACAATCTAAATATGATTATGGATATAGTATATATT
>RZYX01000178.1 GCA_009930155.1 Clostridia bacterium
CAATGTACTTTTCCCTGTTTGTCTTGCACCCCAAAGGAAAATGCTTTCACTTTGTGCATCTAAAAGATTTATTTTTCGGGATAACATGTTAGTAAGTTTCAAATAGTTTTTCAGGAGTAAATATACAAAATATTTGTGAATATCTAAAGTTGTACTTTATTTTTACATGAATATCTAAAGTTTGACTTTGCTTTTTCATGAACATCTAAAGTTTGGTGTACAATCGATATTGTCAAAACAAATCAAATATTAACTTTACACACTCTATTACAATATAATTTCAACAAACATAAAATGAAGAAACTCCTGCTTATCGCAATAATTGCAACAATCACAAGCAACCTGACGGCTCAAAATGCAAAAACCCAAAGAAGCCACAGCATCAAAGGACCATTGGTAGGGTTGTCATACTCATATGAACACCCCATAGCACAACAATCAACATTGAATATGGAGCTTATCCTTAATGGAGGTTTTGGCTCCGGCATTTTTTACGACAGCTATTGGGTTGTTGCTCCTGTGCTCAGGATAGAACCAAGATATTATCATAATCTGTACAAAAGGTTCGGGAAAGGGAAGAAAACACTAAACAACTCTGCAAACTACCTTGCATTTGCGGTCGATTACCAGCCCGGAATCAGCATAGGCAAGAATGCAGAGGCAAACCAATATCTCCAGATGGTCCCAAAATACGGACTCAAAAGAACAATAGGCCGCCACTTCATTTTTGAAGTAGCAGCAGGTGTCGGAACCTACATCATTGAAAGCAACAATTGGGAACCAGTCCTGGCAATTGACCTGAAGCTCGGGTACGCATTCTAGAAACGCTTTTTTAAATTCCTGCAAACAGAAAAAATTGTAACTTTAACAACGAGTTATAATTAAAATCTATTACTTTAGGTCTTTAAAATCGCAAAAAAATACGAGCATTAATCAACGAGGAGAGAGAAATGGAGAGAAAGAATGAAAATCAGATTGCCTATTTCAAGGCATGCCTGGAAAGCAGAAGATACAGCAATAGTACAATAAAAACTTACACAGAGGCATTAATGGTTTTTCTAAACCATTATCCTGATAAACACCCCTCTGAAATTTCCAACTCTGATGTAGTTTTATTCAATAGAAATTACATTATTAAAAAAGGTTACTCAGCATCATATCAGAACCAAGTTATTAATGCCATTAAGCTGTTCTTCTTGAAGGTAGAAAACAGGAGTCTTTCAATAGATAATATTGAAAGACCCAAGAAATATTGTCCCTTACCAAAAGTTATTCCTAAAGAGGCTGTTGAAAAGATGCTTACATCAATTCCAAATTTCAAACACAAGACAGCTCTGACTCTAATATATGCCTGTGGCTTAAGAAGAGGTGAATTATTAAATCTTAAACTCAAAGATCTTGACTCTAAACGCCTAACAATCACAATTAAAAATGGGAAAGGCCAAAAAGACAGAGTTTTACCTGTAAGTGAGAAAATAATGGATATGATTATAAAATACTACAGAATGTATCTACCTATCAACTACCTGATTGAAGGGCAGATTAAAGGAAGTAAATACAGTGAAACAAGCCTTGAAAAAATTTTCTATAAATATTTGGGAAGAGTATATAAAAAACATAACTTTACACTGCACTGTTTAAGACACAGTTATGCAACTCATCTTTTAGAGTCCGGAGTAAGTTTGAAAGTAATATAAACCCCAATAAAGGTTTGGTTAGCCCCAGACACTTACTACCCTTAAAGCACCTTTTACACACCTATAAACAAGTTAGCAGTAATGGCAAAAGCCGATTCCAAAAGATAAACACGACTGAAAAACATAAATTTGTAGCATACAGATTTAAATAATGGATAATCGTTTTACGGACATAATTCATCTAATAAAGCAATCTCGGGAAAACGCGATAAGGTTTGTAAACGCAGAACTGATAAACCTCTATTGGAATATTGGAGAATATATCAGTAAGAAAATTGAGCAATCGGAATGGGGCGACTCAGTTGTGACAGAATTAGCCAAATTCATTCAGACCAATGAACCCGAAATTAAAGGCTTCTCAGACAAGAATCTTTGGAGAATGAAACAATTTTATGAGAGTTACAAGGACTTTCCAAAACTCTCACCACTGGTGAGAGAAATTAGCTGGACAAATAATCTTCTCGTATTCTCAAGATGTAAATCAATTGAAGAAAAGGAGTTTTATCTTAAACTTATTAAGCAAGAAAGTTACAGTAAAAGAGAACTCGACCGTCAAATATCTGCAAGCCTTTTTGAGCGAACAATGATTGGTAATTATAAACTCTCACTGGTGGTGAGAGAAAATAAAAACGACTTAACAGACGCCTTCAAGGACAGTTATGTATTTGAGTTTCTAAACCTACCTGAACCATATAACGAAAGGGATTTACAGCGTGGACTTGTGAGGCAGATGAAGGATTTTATACTAGAACTTGGCAAAGACTTCTTGTTTATAGGAGAAGAATATAAATTGCAAGTTGGCAACAGCGACTTTTTTATAGACCTGCTTTTTTATCACCGTGGACTGCAATGCTTGGTGGCGTTTGAACTCAAAGCCGACAAGTTTAAGCCCGACCATTTAGGGCAACTGAATTTTTACTTAGAAGCATTAGACAGGGATGTTAAGAAGCCAAATGAAAATCCCAGCATTGGGATTTTGCTGTGTAAGGACAAAGACAGCGAAGTTGTTGAATATGCTTTAAGTAGAAGTCTTTCACCGACAATGGTTTCAGAATATAAAACACAACTGCCTGACAAGAAACTTTTACAACAAAAATTACGCACAATGTTTAACAATGAAATTGATGAAAAATAGAACCACTACTGCTAACACGGGTTTTGCGTCAGGCGGGCTGACGTGCAAATTTGGAGCTTTGTGCTCTGAAACCCGCCCGAACGTAAAGCCCGAAACCGTTGTGCATAATTTTAATAACGACATTTATGGAATTAACAGGAGTTTTGCATCCTATTAGAAAAATTATATTATGAAAGCAATAACTATTTTACTATTAAGCCTAATTTGCAGCAATTTACTTGGACAAGAAATTGTAGACAAAGAAATCAAAACAGAAGTTAATGAAGTAACTGTTTTCATTGACAAAGCACAAGTTACAAGACAAAAAACGGTAGAACTTAAC
>RZYX01000179.1 GCA_009930155.1 Clostridia bacterium
ATATATATCAGCTGCGAGTTTAACGCGACAGAGAGACGCAGCCGCTACATATTTGCCCCCCCCTTTACCAGAAATCACTCCCTATTACTCCCCAATAACCCCAATTAGCGGAAAGCGTTAATTCAGCTCACCATATTATTGCAGTATAAATTAACTGCAAATATGCCAAAGCTCAAAAATATTTTAATAAGTGTGGCGGTGGTTCTGACATTCGGGATAGCCTATAAGCTATTTAGAAGGTTAAAGGACACCGAAAAGCTAAAGCTTGGAAATACCTCCTTAAAAGCTGCAAAAAAGCTCACTAGCTTTAGCGATCTTAAAGAGATCTTCATCAATGGTTTTGCAATGAAAGGATACATCGAGATCCGCAACTTTTCCGATAAAGACTATACAATCAATCAATTAAGCTTAGACTGCTATTCTCCCAAAACACAAAAACTAATAGCAGAACAAACAAACATCCTTCCCGGAAGCTTGATGCTAAAAAGACGTGAAACAACAAATATCCCATTGGAATACAATGTTGATTTAATCAACTCACTATCATTATTTAAGGAGTCAGAACTTATACCAGCGGATGCCACAGTATGGCAAATTATTACAGAACCAAGTAAATACTGGTCCGAAATAAACCTGCGCAAGCTAAAAGTAAAACTTATAGGCTTCATCCAGGCAGAGGGAATCACACTAAGTGTTAACGAAGACTATATGCTATTATGAGAGAATATGCAGTATCCGGAAAAACCACAACATTAAAGAATTATGCCGATGTGCATGATACAATTGATGCAGCTCGCAGAATAGTGAGAGAAAACTATCCTGCAGTTCAGGATTTGGCATACAGTCTTCAGGGAGACAATTGCAAAGAAACCTACGAAAATATCTGGAATTTTGTTCGTCAGAATATCCGTTATCAAAACGATGAGCCCGGACGAGAACAGCTTCGTCGTCCACAAAGAACCTTACACGACAGAACAGGTGACTGCGATGATATGAGCATACTAATCTCAAGTATTTTAACAAACTTAGGATTACAGCACGAACTATGGGTAGTTGCTTACAAAAAAGCAAGTCAGTGGCAACACATATATCCTGTAGCATATAGCCGTGATGGTGCAAGATACGTAATCGATTGCGTTCCTGAAATTCCACATTTTAATTATGAAGCACAACCCATTAAAAACAAAATAGTAATAGACATGCGACTAGAAGAATTAGGTACAGTTTCCACTGATATGGTCAGTGAGCTCACAGAAGACTTTGACATAAATAATTTGTCAGGTACTTTTGTTGAGGATGATGGATTAGAAACAATCCAAGGATTACTTGGCAATATTGCCATAGTAGATCAATACGATGAGTACGACACCGTAATAAGCGGGACGGAACTACAGCGAAACATCATTCTAAAACAACTGATTGATGCGAAAAACACTCTCGAAAATGAAGTAAAATTTCCTACCGAATTATCACAATTAAACGATAATCAAACAGATCTAAATCTCATAAACGAGATTATTGCCAATTTTGGTGATGAAGCAACCTGCATCGAAGTTCTGGATGAAGCCATCAGCAAAAACACACTGTTCAAGAATTTTTACAAAACTGTAAAATTCGGATTAGACGATGCTGTGAATGGACTTTCCGGAGAAGCAGACGATGATATGTATTATCTCAAGCTTTTAGAAGAAAATGGAATGCTTGAAGAAATAATCAGCGTCCATTACAGTGAAGATGATCTTGAAGGACTTGCAGCCATCAAACTGTTCAATAAAAAAGCAGCTCCCAAATCAGGCGGATTACTTAAAAAGTTAGGAACAAAAGTAAAGCAAGGAGTACAAAAGTTTAAGGAAAAACATCCAAAAATTGCAAAAGTAGGACATGCCTTAAACAAGTATAATCCAGCCACCTTTACTTTACGCAAGACCATGGAAACTTTTCTCAGAGCAAATGTGTTTTTTATGGCCGAGAAACTCGCCATTGGTTATGCTACAGAATCAGAAGCCCGAAACTTAGGATACAGCACAGCAGAATGGCGACAATTTGTATCTGCAAAAGACAAAGCAGAGCAAAAATGGCACTCATTAGGTGGTGATAAACTCTATTTCAAGCAAATGGTGATGAACAGTCGTGGTGCAAAAAAATCAGGACTTAGAGGCGAAATAGGAGTTGCTCCGGCAGTAATCACAGCAGTGACCAAAGTTTTTGGCGGCATCATTGAGATATTCAAAAAGTTAAAATTGAGAAGAAAAGACGGAAGTATTGTTGACGAAACAAAAGAAACGAATGCTCCCGATAGTTCAACAACATCAAAAACCAGAAGTATGGCAACAGGAACACAAAAAGAAAATCAGGATGTTACAAATACCGGCACACCGGAAAATATCGAGATTGATGAAAAATCAGGTGCAAGTGTCGAAACTGTAACCGATGAAAACGGGAAAGAAACCAAAATATATCGTGATAAAGAAGGCAATGAGATCAGTAAATTCAAATATTTTCTGACCAAGAATAAGACAATGATAATTATTGTTTCCATTGTTTTGACAGTCGGCATTGCAGCACTGATAATTTGGAAAGTTCGTCAGAACTCCTTACGCGGATTAGGAGAAGTTGGATTATCACGAAAACAAGAAAACTACATTAAGCGTCAAGGCTTAAACAGTAGAGCTTATGCATCACTTGTTCGCGAAGAGATTAAGAAGGATAAAAAGCCTTATAATACCACTAATCGAAAATCATACTATAAAAAAGTATTTCGCGATGCATTTAACCGACCACTAAGTCCAAGGCAGATTGCAGCAGCAAAGAATTACAATAATATGTATAGCGAAGTTCGCAAGATTGCAAAATCCAAAGGCGGAGGATCTACAGCCTGGAAAGAAGCATGGGCAATTGTAAAAAAAAAAAGATAAATGAACCTGAACTTCAATTTAGCGGAATGAAAAGAAAAACAAGTAAAGCAAAGCCAAAGAGGTATAAAACTTTATCGGGAGGCAAAAAGAACACCGAAGCATCAGCACGATTTAAGATGATTACCGAAAGGGCAAAAAAGATTAGGAAAGCACATCCAAAAATGAAGTGGAAGAATTGCATCAAACAAGCTTCTAGCGAGCTTTATAGGTAAAGGAGTGCCTGGAG
>RZYX01000180.1 GCA_009930155.1 Clostridia bacterium
ATCTAATGCAGATTGTCCGGTTTTTTGTGGATTGCGGCGGAAAAGCATAACCTTATCAACCTCCTCAACCTTAGTACAGATGCCGCTACCACTCGATTTTAAAACCTTATTACCTTATTCTGGTTACGAAAAAAGTTTCACCCCTCAATAAGGGTGAAACCTTTAATCATGTCCATTTTCAAAAAATCGCCGAAGGTGCCGGAAATAGTCAAATTCACCCTGTGAAATAAGGCGAAGCCCTCTGCAAAGCGGATTTCACAGTGTAAATCAATTAGTCCTTGAGGCAGCGAACCGAGAAGCTGTACGTCTTGCTGCTGTCGTACCGGCCCACTTCTCCACTGCTGCTGTACATGCTCCGGTACCAGGCGCCAAGGGTACTGCTCTCGGTAGCACTCCACCAGTTACCGTTGCCGCCAATGGTGTCGAAATTACCAGTGCCGTAACGGTAGCCACCCGGAAGGGCTGTAAAGCCGGTTTCGTTAGTTGCTCCTGTATTTGGGCTTTGCCAATGAGTTGTTCCGGTTTCTTTTAGTTTGCCTCCTGCAACACTTTCTCCACCCAAATAATCGGTTAATTCTGTCCACTCGGCATCGCTGGGTAAATGCCAGCCTGCTGGGCAAACACCTTGTACTCCACTTGGGTTTGAGCTACTGCTTGCCGAACCAGCCATAGCTGCCGGCCAGTTGTATAATACGCCGTAAGTATCATAATTTGCTGTTGCTTTGGCATCGGTTACGTTCGTACCATCATAACCGTAAACATAATAATATGGTGTTGTTCCTGAACCTGTACCGGGGCCTGCAACACTTGGCAAATATTTTAGGTTTTCTGCCATCCAAACTTGGTTGCCGATTGTTAATGCATGATAAACATTACCATCACGAGAATCGGTAAATGGAGGACTAATAATATTCGTTAATTGTACTATTTGAGCTTGCAAATCACTAACTAAGTTATCCACATACGCTTTAGTAACAGCATCACTTGCATTTACAGGAGTTATAACAGTTGTTGTACCAGTAAAGGATTTATTGCCAGCAATAGTTTGGTTGCCAGTAGTGGTTACAGCATCTGTAATTCCATAACCCGCAATGGTGGTTGGCTTATTGGTTAGATCTACAAATGAACCGCTAAACAATGTTGGTTTATTCAACAAATCATTGTAATCGCCACTTGTTGCAACAGTTGCAAAGTCGGGTTTATTCTGGATATTATTCCATTCTAAATCAGGAATATTTACTGATCCCGGTTCAAATTTGCCAGTTGCATCGTTATAAACTAAAATATCGCCATCCTGTACTCCTGTTAAATCAATATAGGTAACATCACCAGCTGCAAAAGCATAAGGAACTGTTACAAATTCGATTGTTCCAAGGCTTAAATCGAAACTCAATGTAGCCGATGGGTCATAATCAACTTTTAAGTATTTATCTCCCCCTGCCCAATCTATTTCCGTAAATTCTCCTTCGGTCATAAACGCATCACGGCTAATTTGAAAAGAAAAAGAACCGTAGGCATTAGTTGTTAACGAGCGTATTTCTCTATAAACCTGTGTGCCTGTTGAACCACCATCTAAAATGCTTAACTGTATCATAATGTCAGTGTCGGGCATCACATTTCCTAAGCCATCGCGAGCTATCGCCTGAAAATTAATGGCATCTGGTACTTGTGCTTGTGCTGTTTGCACTGCAAATAAACTTATAAATGCGAATAAAATCGCAAATCCAAATTTTGTAATGTTATTTTTCATAATGTTATCTGTTTTATTGTTTTACTATTTTTACTGCATTTAATGTTTTTGTTTCGTTTTCTATAATTGCCAAATGATAAATCCCTTGCGATAGATTGTGCAAATCAACTTTTATCTCATTTTGATTAAGCTGCGAATTTTGATAAACAACTTGTCCGTTTGCATTGTAAACAAACAAGTTAATTTTCACTCCTGTCTTAAATCCTGTGCGTACTGTTAAAAAGTCAATTACCGGATTTGGGAAACACTCCATTGGATTGTTAATTGCAATTTCAAGCACCTGAGTGTAATTAATATCGCCTCCAGTGTCTTCCTCACTGCCTAGCGATCCCGTTTCAATAATTACATCGCCTTCTGCCAATGTAAAATTAAAAGTCTCGCCAATTACATAGTTCACTTCATTAGTCGCCGCTCCGCCCGAGGACAAACTAATACGGTCAAGATTTTGGGCAGAACAAAACGCCCAAGCTGCCGTAAATAGTAGTAATAACACTGGTCTTTTCATAAAATCAATTTAAAATTGTTAATTTTCTAATATTTATTCTCTTTTTGTACAAAAATAACTTAATTTGTATTTCATTTTGCATTAATTCGATTTTTTTTTGCAATTTTGATTTACTGTTATAAATATAAATTATTAAAACACGAAAATCAGTATATTCAACATATTAAAGCAATTTAAATAAGCAATCTATTTAACACTTGGCTTTTAACCTTAAAAACTAATTTATCATCTTTACTGAGTTTTAAGCAATCTACCAAAAAACTCCTTAATCATCTTCATACCGACTCTTAAGCAAACTCTTGTTTCATAAAAAAAATGAAACAATGTTGCTTATAGGTCGGCATTAAATACTTAGGTGTTTCATCCTAGAAATTCCTTTATAAGTTTAACCTGCTTCGGCATCAAAATCCTTAATCTTTGTTTTCCCGGGCTGAGTTCGAGGAGTTGTTTGCGGATTGGAGTTAGCCAATTGTAAATTGTGCGGGGTGTGGTATCGTAGTAATCCGCGAGTTCTTGGATGGTATATGTTGGCTTATTTTCCATACTTACAAATATATGGAGCTTCTGCAAAAATGCCAAATGCAAAGTAATTGCAATAGATGAAATCGAACTAACTCATTAAAATTTTAGTGTTTTCGTAGCTACCTTTACACAAAAACAAAATACAACATGACTGATTTATATATCGATCTTGAATGGTTTTTTAACCAGGAACTTTTTTTAGTTGGTTACGCTTACTCTGTAACTACTTTCGGACAGCTATATGATGAAAGCTTAACCCGCATTATTCACCACTTTTTATTTAAATTCAAGTAAATAACTGATAGTTACATGTTTACAATGTAAAACAATAGTTATTTATATGCCTAAATC
>RZYX01000043.1 GCA_009930155.1 Clostridia bacterium
CCCTCATCATTATATCAAAAGGAGGTTTTTCTTGTATCTAAAGATTTTTATCCACACCGGCAGAGCCGGTGGTTATTTGTCCTAAAGAGTACAATATAACTTAAGCGGTGGATTTCCACCGCTTTTTTTGTTGCACCAAAAAGCAATAATATAAATCAAATTTTATTAAAGAAATAGAGCCTGCAATAATAGGCGTTTTGGTAATAAAATATTTCTATTACCACGCACCTTGACCGCCACTTTAAAAAATGGGGCTTGTCAAATGATGCTACCTTATTGCAAGCTCTGTTTAATTTTTATTGTACTATACAACAGTTTTAATTTTAATGGTATTTTGCTTAGCCACCTGTTATAGGCGTTAATGTTGTTTCTGGTGGCGTTTCTGGGTCTGGCGTTGGGTCTGTTTGTGATGATGTCCCTGTCGGTGTTGTCGTTGTAGTTGTTGTAGTCGTTGTTGTTAACTTCGATGTCTGTGTTTCGTTTTGTGTATCTGATTTTGTAGTAGTAGTTATTGTAGTTGTAGTAGCTTTTGTTGTTGTTGGTTTTATTTTAATTGCTGAAACCCTATCATCTGCAAGTTTAATATTTGACTTGCCGTAAAGCAATGTTTGTAGTTGATAAGCAGCGCCAGGATAATCGGCAATCCAAACCCACTGCGTTCCTATATACCCGCCTTTGCTAGTGTCCGCTGTTGGCATATTTGCCTGAACAACATCAAAACTGAGCCAACCATTTGTTAGCGCCTGAGTTCCATAACCAAGTACTTGAGATTGAGACATACTTGTTTTTACATTTGGGAATAATGTTTTCATCATGTTATCAAACTGGGTTACGCTCGCACTCTTTGTACTATTAATGATTGCCGTTATCACTGCTCTTTGCCTACGAGCACGGCTAACATCGCCATCTTTGTCAGAGTGCCTAATTCTGCTGTACATCAATGCTTCTTCACCATTTAGGGTGGTTACGCCTGATTTTATTTTAAATCCGTATGCATTGTTCATATAGTTTGCTTCATAAGCCTGAACATTTAGCGTAACTCCCCCAAGTGCATCAATAACCTTTGGAAATGAGTTGTAATCAACACTGGCATATTCATCAATTTTAATCTTATAGTTGTTTTCTATCGTTTCAACAACACACTTTGCTCCACCCGCTGAATAAGCAGAATTAAGCTTTCCAAAGCGTGCTTTTCCGGATGTTGGCGCTATATAAATATAGCTATCACGATAGAAAGACACCATGTTTATTTTTTTAGTACTTTTGTTTAGGGACATAAGAATCATAGAATCTGAAAGATTACTGCTGCTATCAATGCCAATCAGCAGAACATTAATAACATTTTTGCTGCTCATCTTTTCGCCTTTATTTGTTGCCCAGTCTTTAATTAATTCATTAAGGGATTTTGCATCTGTTATATCATTCATCATAGAAAAATCAATCTCATTATAAATGACATCATCTTGACCTGTGACAGGTTCTTCATCAGCATTTGTTCCAAGAAATGATAACCTTGAAGCCAAATATGCACCCGACATTAATATAAAGATCAAAAGAATTGCCAAAAATATTACAAGTACTTTTTTACCTTTATTATCTTTTCTTTTCCAAAAAGCTACAAACCTTTGCCAAAAGTTAGTTTTACTGCTAATATCTTTCATCTCTAATGAACTTTCATTTGACTCGTCAACTTCATTGTCATCAATGTTCTCTAAATACTTATCAAAATCAATGTTTTCATTCTCGTCCTTGGCTTCGTTTTCAATATCTTCATTTTCAGATTCCTTAGGGACAGTAAATAAAATCTCTTCTTGTGGTTGGGGTTGTTCTTTTATTCTTTTTTGCTCATCTGACTTTTTTTGTGCGTTATTCTCAGATTCGCTAGACTTTTTATCTTTTGATTTTTCCAAATTATTGGTATTCAACTCATCCTTTGAGCCATTTTCTTTTTCCATCTAAAAAATCACTTCCAAAAAATTATACCCCTTAGCCTATTCCTGTTCCTGCGGAGTTTCTATATTGTCTTCATTAGTCTGCTGTGTTGTTTCTACTGTTCCCTCTTCCAGCTCTTCTTCAGGAATATCGTCCTCATGTGGAGTACGAGAAATAGTTGCAACTATCTCGCTTTCGCTAACCTTCATTACTCTAACACCCTTTGAAGGTCTTGCAAAAACACTTATCTGCTGTGCAGGTATTCTTATTATTATTCCATCCGATGAGATGATTATTATATCATCGTCTTCGTCAACAACTTTAATTGCTGCAACATCGCCAAATTGTTTTGTTCGATAGTTGATAAGTCCTTTTCCACCTCTGGATTGCAATCTATAATCAGAAATATCACTGCGTCTGCCATATCCAGTTTGAGAAACTGTAAGAACTTTTCCGCCCTCACGCAATATTGACATTCCAACAACTTCGTCCCCGTTTTTAAGGGTTATTGCTTTAACGCCTCTTGCTGTTCTGCCTATTGGTCGTGCATCATTTTCATTAAATCTAATACTCATACCATATTTTGTTGCAATCAGCAAATCGTCATCGCCAGTTGTAAGCCTTACCCATGCCAACTCGTCATCATCGTCCAAATTAACTGCGATAACGCCATTTTTACGGACATTTTTATATGCATCAAGCCTTGTTCTTTTTATTATTCCCTTACGAGTAACCATGCAAAGGTAATTTTCGCCTTCAAACTCTGGAACTCTTATCATTGCTGAAACCTTTTCTTCTGCCGAAATAGAAAGAAGGTTAACAATGTTCATGCCCTTGCTAGTTCTGCTGCCTTCAGGAATTTCATATCCCTTAAGCCTATATGTTCTACCTGTGCTGGTAAAGAACATAACATGGTCATGGGTAGAACAAGTAAACATCGTTTCTGCCACATCTTCATCTCGGCGAGTCATGCCCATAACACCTCTACCACCACGCTTTTGGATGTGATATGTGTCCATTGGCTGACGCTTAATATAGCCCAAAGTGGTGAGAGTAAATACACATTCTTCCACAGGGATAAGGTCTTCAATGTCAACCTCGCCACTGATGTTTAGAATCTCTGTTCTTCTCTCGTCTCCAAACTTCTCTTTTACTGCAATTGCCTCATCCTTTATTATTTGGAGAACCACTTCATGATTACCCAAAATTTCAAGGAAATATTCAATTCTTTCTTTAAGCAAAGCAAGTTCGTCCTCTATCTTGCTTCGTTCAAGTCCAGTAAGTTGACCAAGACGCATTTGAACAATTGCTTGTGACTGAACATCATCAAGACCAAAACGCTCCATCAAGCGTGCTTTACCTGTTGGCTGGTCTGGAGAACTTCTTAAAATACTTATAACTTCATCAATAAAGTCAAGAGCTATCATAAGTCCTTCAAGAATATGTGCTCTTTCCTGTGCTTTTTTAAGTTCGTATTGTGTACGCCTTGTTATAACCTCGCACTGAAAATTAATGTAATGCTTTAAAGTTTCTTTAAGAGTTAAAACTTTTGGCTCACCATTTACAATTGCAAGCATAATAACGCCAAAAGTTGTTTGCATTTGTGTATATGAATAAAGTTGGTTTAAAACAACCTGCGGATTTGCATCACGCTTAAGGTCAACAACCATATGCATTCCTTCTCTTGACGAATAATCGTTAATGTCAGAAATGCCTTCAATTCTCTTGTCTTTAACAAGGTCTGCAATGTTTTCAATAAGCCTTGACTTATTTACTTGATACGGAAGTTCAGAAACATTTATTGAATATCTACCATTTTTATTCTCAACAATTTCTGCACGAGCACGAACAATAACTTTGCCTCTGCCCGTTGCATATGCAGCTCTTATTCCGCTTCTGCCCATTATTGTGCCTGCTGTTGGAAAATCGGGACCCTTGATATATTCCATAAGGTCAGCAACTTCCATGTCTGGATTATCAATAAGTGCACACATTCCATCTATAACTTCACAAAGATTGTGTGGCGGAATGTTTGTTGCCATACCAACAGCGATACCCGTTGAACCGTTTACCAAAAGGTTTGGAAAACGAGAAGGCAAAACAGTTGGCTCTTTTAATCTATCATCATAGTTGCCAATGAAATTAACTGTTTCCTTGTCTATGTCTGTGAGCATATGCATTGATATTTTGCTCATTCTTGACTCTGTATAACGATAAGCAGCTGGTGGGTCACCATCCACAGAACCAAAGTTACCATGGCCGTCAACAAGCATATATCTCATTGAGAAATCCTGTGCAAGCCTTACCATTGCATCATAAACAGATGCGTCACCGTGTGGATGATATCGACCCAAAACTGAACCGACAGTATCAGCACACTTTCTGTAAGCTTTTTCTGGATAAAGTGAATTTTCATGCATGGTATAAAGGATTCTTCTGTGAACGGGCTTTAATCCATCCCTAACATCTGGCAATGCTCTTGCAATAATAACAGACATTGAATAATCAAGAAATGATTTTTTCATTTCTTTGTTAATATCAACATTTATAATTTTCTGGTCTTCAAAAATCATTTTTAACCAACCTCTTATATGGGATATTTAAAGTTATTAACTATTGAAAAATCTAAAAAACAAATTTTTCTTAAACATCCAAATTTTGAACATATTTTGCATTTTTCTCTATAAATTCACGGCGTGGCTCAACCTTATCTCCCATAAGGATTGAAAAGGTTTCATCTGCCTCAACTACATCGTCCAAAGTTACACGCACCATTGTACGAAATTCAGGATCCATAGTTGTTTCCCAAAGTTGCTGGGCATCCATTTCACCAAGACCTTTGTAACGCTGAATATCACAACTACCGTCAAATTCTTTTACTAAGCTATCTCTCTCTTCGTCTGAAAAGGCATAAGCATGCTTTTTGCCCTTTGAAATTTTAAAGAGTGGTGGCTGTGCAATATAAACATGTCCCTCAGCAATAAGTGGACGCATATAGCGGAAAAAGAATGTAAGTAATAGGGTGCGGATATGCGCACCGTCAACATCGGCATCCGCCATAATTACAATTTTGTGATAACGAAGTTTTTCCAAACTAAATTCGTCGCCTATTCCTGTTCCAAGTGCTGTAACAACAGGCATAAGTTTTTCGTTGCCTATAACTCTGTCAAGCCTTGCTTTTTCAACATTAAGCATCTTACCCCAAAGAGGAAGTATTGCTTGATATTTTCTATCTCGTCCTGCTTTTGCAGAACCACCAGCAGAGTCACCCTCTACTATGTAAATTTCTGTAGATCTTGCATCTTTTTCTGTACAATCTGCAAGTTTACCTGGAAGAGAGTTGCTTTCAAGTGCTCCTTTACGGCGTGCCAAATCCCTTGCTTTTCTTGCTGCTTCTCTTGCTCTTGAAGCATCAAGTGCTTTGCCATAAATTGCTTTTGCAATTGCTGGATTTTCTTCAAAATATGTCATGAGTTTATCATAAACTGCTTTTGAAACAAGTGTACTTATATCTGTATTTCCAAGTTTGCTCTTTGTTTGTCCTTCAAATTGTGCATCTACAAGCTTAACACTAATAACTACCGTTAAACCCTCACGCACATCTTCACCTGAAAGGTTTTTGTCATTATCTTTTAATATTCCATACTTCCTACCATAATCATTAAAAACTCTGGTAAGTGCATTTTTAAATCCTGTTTCATGAGTACCACCATCGATAGTACGAACATTGTTTGCAAAGCTTAGCATAATTTCATTATAACTATCGTTATAAATCATTGAAATTTCAATGCTTTTATCCTCTTTAACATTAGAAAATGATATTGGCTCATCATGAAGAGGTGAAAGCCCTCTGCTAGTGTTTACAAAGCTTACAAAAGAGGAAATTCCTCCATCATAACAATATTCTTCTTTTCTAATATTTTCTTCATCTCTTGAATCTGTAAGAGTTATTGAAAGCCCTGCGTTTAAGAAAGCCTGCTCACGAAGCCTTTTTTGAAGTATTTCAAATTCAAATACAGTTGTTTCTGTAAATATTTGTGAATCAGGTTTAAATCTGATTAATGTTCCGCTATCGTTTGTGTCGCCGATTTCTTCAAGCTCTCCAATTGCATTGCCACGCTCAAATCTTTGGCTATAAACATGGCCATTTTGAGAAACCTCAACCTCAAGCCATTCAGACAATGCATTAACAACAGAGGAACCAACACCGTGCAAACCGCCCGACACTTTGTATCCACTGCCACCAAATTTACCGCCTGCATGCAAAACTGTTAAAACAACGGTAACTGTTGACAATCCCAATTTTTCGTTTAGTCCAACTGGGATACCACGACCGTTATCTCTTACTTCTATTATGTCTCCTGGTAAAATCTCTGCTTCAATATGTGTACAAAAACCTGCAAGAGCCTCATCTATAGAGTTATCCATAATTTCATAAACAAGGTGATGAAGTCCTCTTGGTCCTGTTGAACCAATATACATTCCGGGTCTTTTTCTTACTGCTTCAAGACCCTCAAGAACCTGAATTTGACTTGCATCATAAGTTTCGGTTACATGAGTATCCATTTCTTCTAAATCAGGTACATGAGTATTCTTTTCTTCTAAATTGGAGTTATTAATTTCCAATGCAAAAAACCTCCATTAACAAACTTTTCTTCTATAACAATTTTTGTTTAAAATCCGTATGTTTCGCCAGCTCTTTTTAATAATGTTGTTGAAGAAATTTGAGAAATATAAACTTTTTTACTACCATCTTTTTTTTCACACAAAACAAATGATTTTGGCAATTCTGTTGATACATTTACAACTTTATCACTTTTTTGTGCTTTTGTTAAATAATCTCGGCTGATTTTTGATACTGTTGTTGTATCCAAATCAAAAATACCAACTATTTCATCAAAAGAAACGACCGTATCCTGTCCTAAATGCAGGTACATAGAGCACCTTCCTTCAATTCAAAAGCTTTTCCACCACTTATTTTTAAAAGTGCTGAAGGTTCGCAACAAGTTATAAATACTTGCCTACCTTCAATGTGGTTTAATATATAATCCTGCCGTGTGTTATCGAGTTCACTCATAACATCATCAAGCAGAGCTACAGGCTGTTCGCCTGTTATGCTTTTTATAATTTCAGCTTCAGCAAGCTTTAAGGAGAGTGCACAAGAACGCTGCTGACCCTGTGAACCAAAGCTACGAGCCAAAAGCCCGTCAATCTCTATATTTAAATCATCTCTATGTGGACCTATACTTGTATTTCCACTCAAAATATCTTGTTTTCTTACTAATTTAAATTGCTGTAAAAGCTCTTGCTTTAAGTCTACTTCTGTTTTTGAACTAATTTGTGTTTGCATTAAATATGAGGCTTTCATAATTTCTTTACCATTTGAAATACCGCCATAAATATTTTCAATAAAAGGCTCAAGCTTTTTTATATATTTTATTCTTTCAGCTGTAACAACAGCTCCAAGAGTACAAATTTTATCATCCCATATTTCTAAAGTATCTAAAAGTTCGCTATGATAACTAATATCTTTAAGTAAGGCATTGCGTTGCAAAAGTGCACGATTATATTGGGTTAGTGCATTTGCATACCTTGGCTTTAACTGGCACAATGCAATATCTAAAAACTTTCTTCTTTGTGATGGACCTTCCTTAATAAGCGAAAGGTGTGTTGGAGCAAAAACAACTGCAAAAAATTCACCAATAAGCTTTGACGCAGAAGCAAATGAAACTCCATTTAATTCTGCACGGCGTTTGTCTTGTATTTTTATTTTTGCACATTGTTCCCTATCATTTCCAAAAAATCCAAGTTCAAGTAATGAAAAATCACTATCAAAATTTATAAAATCTTGTTCCTTAGAACCTCTAAAAGAGCGACAACCAGTAAAAAGCCATATGCTTTCTAAAAGATTTGTTTTTCCTTGTGCATTCTCACCATAAATTATATTAACATTTTCACACGGGAAAATTTCAAGATTTTTTATGTTTCTATAATTTTTTGATTTAAGCGAGTTTACCCTCATGGGTACACACCTCATAGAGTTTATTTTCAAATTCGAACTTATCACCATTTCTAAGCTTTTTGGTACGCTTATCACAAACTTCGCCATTAACTTTGACTTCGCCTGCTTGAATAATTATTTTTGCCTGCCCACCTGTGCTAACAATTCCAGAAAATTTTAAAGCACTATCAAGTGGAATAATATCCCCACTAATATTTAATATTTCTGGTTCTTTTATCAGTACTTTTGCTTTAACATTTTTAATTTTCATTCTTTAACCTCACAGGTAAAACTAAAAACAAGAAACTTTCATCTTCCTCTTCTTTTGGAACAATTATTATAGGTGAAAGAGAACCATTAAATTTTATTTTAACATCCTCTACATCACATGCTTTAAGTGCATCTAACAAAAATCTATTGTTAAATCCAATTTCAATACGCTCGCCTTCAATTTGTGCAAAAAGCTTATCACTTGCCATTCCAAGTGCAGTAACTGTTGAAATCTTAATAATATTGTCTTCAATAATACAACGAAGTGGACTTTTTAATCTGTCTGTTATTAAAAGAGATGTTCTTTCAATACTATCCATAAGCATTCTTACATTTACTTTCATTTCTGTTGTAAGACTTTTTGGAACTGCAGAATTATAATCCAAAAACTCACCATCAAGTAATCTTGAAATAATACTGTAATTACCAACTTCAAAAATAATGTGCCTTTTGCCAACATTCATGGAAACAACATCATTATTTTCTATAAGCTTTGTAACTTCTGAAAGAGTTTTTGCTGGAACAATAAAAGAAATATCTTCTCCGGTATATTTAATGCTCTCTGTTCTAATGGCAAGCCTAAAGCCATCAACAGCGATTAATTTTATTTTTCCTCTTGTTATTTCAAATTTAAGACCTGTATGAACTATTTTTGCATCGTTAACAGAAACAGAGAAAATGGTTTGCCTTATCATATTTTTTAAAATATCGCATTCAATTATGATTGGGTAACCACCCTGAACAGTTGGAAGTTCAGGATACTCATCTGCAGCTATGCCAACAAGTTTGTATTCAACTTCACCACATTTAATTATGCAGAGTTGACGCTCATCAGCTTCTATAATTACTTTTTCTCCAGGAAGCTTTTTTAAAATATCACATAAGATTCTTGCATTTATTATGATATTGCCTGGTTCTTCTACTTTTGCTTCAATAGAAGTATTTATACCAACTTCTAAATCATATCCCGTAAGTAAAAGTTCATTACCTATTGCTTTTAAAAGAATTCCTTCAATAGCTGGAATTGATGTTTTTGAAGATACTGCTCTTTGAACATTTTGACAAACTTCACACAATAATTGTGTGTTGCATATAATTTTCATTTTTTACCTCCATGCTTTAAATAAACAAAGATAACTAAATATATTTATAGTCTTATTATTAGAGGGTGCGGAATTTGCGGAAAACTCTGATAAGCTTTATAAATACTTGAAATTTGAATGATTTGTTATGTTAAATTAATGATTATAAAAATGTTAAAAACTATTTTCATAAAAAGTGGATAAGGAAAATGTGGAAAACTCATTGTTAATTAACAGGGAAAATGTGGAAAACTATTTCTCACGAACATTGTTTATAATGTCTTGAATTATAGCTTTTACATTAGAATTTGAATTAATATCTTTCTCTGCCTCTTTTATATTATAGATAACAGTTGAATGATGTTTGTTGCCAAACTCTGCACCAATTTGTTCCATTGAAAGTCCTGTAACTTCACGAATTATATACATTGCAGCTTGTCTTGATTTTGAAATATTTGCATTACGCTTTTCTGACTTTATATTGTCAATTGATGTTCCATATGTTCTGGAAACTTCACCTAAAATCTTATCAATTGTAACAGAAATAGGCTGGCTGTCATTTGTAATGTCTTTAATAGCCTTTTGGGCAAGTATAATTGAAGGTGCATGGCCATCAATGGTATAATAAGCATTAAGCTTTTTAACCGCACCTTCAAGCTGACGAATATTATTTTTAATTTTTTCTGCCAAATATTGGACAACATCATCAGGAAGATTAAGATTTAGTAAATCAGCTTTCCTGCGAATAATTGCCATTCTTGTTTCAATGTCAGGTGGCTGAATATCTGCCAAAAGTCCTGCTTCAAAACGAGTTCGGATTCTATCTTCTAAAGTTTGAATTTCTTTTGGTGGTCTATCAGATGTTAAAACGATTTGTTTTTTTGCTTGTGCTAGTGTATTAAATGTATGGAAAAATTCTTCTTCTGTTTGAACTTTACCGCCAATGAACTGAACATCATCAACTAGTAGGGCATCAACTGTGCGATATTTGTTATGAAAATCAGCCATGGTTCTGTTTTGAATACTGCTAACAAGTTCGTTTGTAAAATCTTCGCCACTTGTATATATAATTTTTGAGTCTGGATTGTTACTTTTAATTTCATAACAAATTGCATTAAGAAGATGAGTTTTACCAAGCCCTGAGTTACCATAAATAAAAAGTGGGTTGTAGGTTTGACCAGGGGTTGCGGCAACTGCTTGTGCTGCTGCGTGTGCAAATTTGTTTGAAGATCCTACAATAAAAGTATTAAATGTAAAATCATATTTATTAAAGCTTTCATTAACTTGTTTCTTTTTTTCCTGTTTGATTTCTAAATTTGAAGATTCTGGTGTAATTATGTTTATATCAATTTTAAAACCAAGAGTATTTTCAAAAGCCTCATCAAGAAGTGACAAAAATTTGTTTTTGATGATATTGCGTTTAAATTCGCTAACAGAAAGTACAACTCTATTTTCTTCAAAGCTTACAAGTTCAAGTGGTGCAAGCCAAAGATTGTATACTGTTTCTGTTACATGAGCTTTGCAATACTCACAAACAACTTGCCATAGTTCCAAATAAGATTCCATTAATTTATGCTCCCCTGTTTTTTCATTATTTAAAGTTTTATCGTTTTCTAAGGCATCCATAACACATTGTAATGGTCCACAGATATTAAAATAATTTTGATTTAATCGTTGTTCATAAAAACTTTCTAACCTCATAAATTCTACCACAAAAGCCTTTCGTTTTCAACATTTAAAATGGTTTCTGTGGAAAAATATTTATTATCGTATAAATACAAATTATGTAATATATTTTACTAAAAATATTAAAACATGAAAAATGCTTTTTATTTTATAAAATAATTTATTGTTTTTATCTCAAAATTTGATTGTAAAATATTTTCACTTTTAGAAACCCTTTCACTTATAGGCATAAAAAGCTAGTTTGTTGCAAGTTTTATGCAACAAATTATAAAAAAGATTAAAAAGTTAATAAAATATTTACAAATGGGCATTGACACAATAGATAATAGTATTATATAATAACCCTCTGCAAGAGAGATTTTGCATGTATTTAATTAGTCAATAACAGATAATATATAACTGATTATTGATATATAAAAATCAGTGAACGGGGGGATATTTTTATGAAAAGAACTTTTCAACCCAAAAAGCGTCATCGCAGTAAGGAACATGGATTTAGAAAAAGAATGGCTGACAGAAGTGGCCGTAAGATTCTTTCTCGTCGCAGAGCTAAGGGCAGAAAAACACTTTCTGCTTAAGTTTATGTAATAATCAAGAACGGAAGATTATCTTGCCGAAAATAGTTACATTAAACCGCAATACAGATTTTCGCCGACTTTATTCAAGAGGTCGGTCATATACAAATCCTGCACTGGTAACCTATGTGTTAAAAAACCGTGCGGGAATTTGTCGTATAGGGATAACTTCTAGTAAAAAAATTGGCAATGCTGTTGAGCGGAATCGTTCAAGAAGGCTTATTAGAGCTGCATATGCTAATCTTTGCAATGAAAATGAAATCGAAGGTAATTATGATATTGTTTTTGTTGCAAGAGTTAGGACAAGAGGCATTAAAAGTACAAAGATTACAAAGATTATGTATGAGCATTTAAAGCTAGCAGGTGTCATAAAATGATTAAAAATTTTTTAATTTATATAATCAACTTTTACCGTCGCAAAATTTCTCCTAAAACTCCTGCGATGTGCAAGTTTTATCCTACATGTTCTCAATACGCTGTAACAGCTCTTGAGCGTTTTGGTGTGGTCAAGGGCTCTGCTCTTGCTTTGTGGAGGTTAATTCGTTGCAGTCCGCTTACAAGTGGCGGTTATGACCCTGTACCAGAGAAAAAAGAATATTATTGATGTTTAATAAGGAGGGTAATGAATGAATGGTTTTTATGATATAATTTCATACCCATTTGGAATGATTCTTGGTTTTTTATACCAGATATTTAACAATAACTATGGAGTTGCTCTTGTTGCATTTACTATTTTGGCAAAGCTTGTTCTTCTGCCAAGCTCAATAAGTCAACAAAAATCTCAGGCTAAAACACAGCGTACTCGTTCAAAGCTTGATAAAATTAGAAAAAAACATGCCGGTGACCAGCAAAAGCTTAATGAAGAAATGCAGGCATTTTATGCTAAAGAGGGTTATGGCTCAATGACGGGTGGTTGCTTACCACTTCTTATACAAATGCCAATTATTATTGGTCTTTATGGAGCAATTTATAAACCACTTTCATATATTCTTAAAATTCCAAGTGATACAATAAACCTTTTTATAAAAACGGCAACTGACCTTGGTTTTCTTGAAGGAACTAAGAATCAAAGGCTTTTTGAAATAAAGGCTTTGCAGAATATGGCAGAAATTAAAAAAGCTTTACCAAACGTTAGCGCTGACATTTATAGTAAAATAGATAATTTTAATTTTACTATTTTTGGAATGCCACTTGGTGTATCACCAAACGACGAAGGCGTTTCAAAAATGCTTATAATTGTTCCTTTAGTTTCATTTGCATTTGCAATGCTTACAACTGTTTATAGCTTTATTAGACAAAGAAAGTTAAATCCTGAAATGGCAAAAAATCCAGCAATGGGTTGCACATTTATCTTTATGCCATTTATGTCACTTTGGCTTGCTTATACATTCCCAGTTGGAATAGGTATGTATTGGGCACTTAACAGTTTGATTTCGTTTATTCAAATGTTGGTTCTTAATCACACACACAGTACGGAAAAGGTTTTGGCAAAAATTATGGTTAAGGAAACTGCTGTTCGTGTTTCAAAAGAAGAGTCGGTAAAGATTAATACTAAGCTTCTTAATGGCGAAAACTAATTTTTATTTTTGAATATAAACTGCTCTATATCTTCTATTACTTTACATCTTTTAATAATTATTTTGAGCGGTTTATCAATATATGCTGTCATGATTTTGGCAGGTTAGGAGATTTAAATTATGTTAAAAGAAGCACTTGGAACGGGAGCGACCGTTGAAGAAGCCCAACAGGCAGCTATTGCAGAACTTGCAGCTCCTGAAGAGGCAGATGTTCAGTTTGAGGTTTTGGAACTACCAGTGAAAAAGACTTTTGGTCTTTTTGGTGGCTCACTAGCAAAGGTAAAAGCATTTTATGAAATTCGTGAAGAAAAAGCAGCTCCAATAGTTGAAAGAGAAAAAAAATCAGCTCCAACAGCACAGAAAAAAGAGGAGCCTGTTAAAAAAGAAGAGCCTATTGAACCCGCTAATGTAATTGCTCTTGAAGATGCATCGGATACACTTAAAAAAGCATATGATTATCTTCTTACAATTATCAAAGGAATGGGACTTTCAAAACCTACAATCGAGATTTCTGAGCAGGGTGGGGAGTATTACCTTAGCATTAATTGTGAAGATGATTACAGCTTGATTATTGGTAGGCGTGGTGAAACTCTTGATTCTATTCAATATCTTGTTCGTCTTGTTGCAAACAGAGGTAAGTCAGATGATGAGTATCTTCGTATTTCTATCAACATAGGCAACTATCGTCAGAAGAGGGAAAATACTCTTAAAGATATTGCACGCAAGAGTGCACTCCGTGTTATTAAGTATAACAGAAATGTTTCTCTCGAGCCTATGAATCCTTTTGAGCGTCGCATTGTTCATACAGTTATTTCGGATATGAAGGGTGTATCTTCACATTCTGTTGGTATGGATGCTGAACGCAGAGTTATTATAACTCCTGAAGGTGGCAGCAGACCTCCTCAAAGAAGCGGTTATAAAAAGAGCGGTTATAATAATAATAGACCTTCAACAAACAGAGGTCCAAGACCAAATAACAATAACTCTGATAACCGCACAAAAAATCAGCCTTCTTCACCTCAAAAGACACAAAAGGTTGATGTAGCAAGTACATCTTTATATGGTAAAATTGAGTTAGATAAATAAATTTATTACAAAAAGAAAGGTCGGTTTATACCGACCTTTTAGTTTATTCTTTTTTAGATATACTTGGTGTGTTATATTTTGCAGAATGAGAAATTATATTTTATCTTAATAAATAGAAATTAAAGCAGAAAAAACGATTATATAAAGCTAATTGTTTTTAAAAAAATAGAATAATCAATATAAATTTTTTGTGTTAATTAAAACGCTTAAAATTTTTGATTTATACCTAAAAATGTGTTATTATAACTACAAATAAAATTGAAAAAAATGTCTTAATTTGGTTTATGTTTAATATTAACATTAAGAATTTATTAGTATTTTATTATTGAATATTAATTGTAATATATAGAAAAAATTATAT
>RZYX01000181.1 GCA_009930155.1 Clostridia bacterium
TTATTAGTATGATCCTGCTCAGTAAGTGCCCCTGTTGGGCAAACAGCTACACATTGACCACAGAAAGTACAAGGAGACTTTATCAAGTCTTGTTCAAAAGCCGGAGCAACAACTGCTTCAAAACCTCTATTAATTCCACTTAATACGCCACAAGTTTGAACTTCGTTACACATAGTTTCACACCTACGACACATGATACATTTATCCATATCACGAATAATCGCTGGAGAACTATCTTCTTTATAAGTTGATTGTTCTCCTTGATAATGAATTTCGCGAACTCCAAGATCCTGCGCTAATTTTTGCAAATCGCAAGTACCATTTTTTGCACATGTTAAACACTCGAAAGGATGGTCAGAAAGAATCAACTCCATTACTGTTTTTCGAGCATTTAATACTCTCATAGTATGAGTTTTTACAGACATTCCTTCTGAAACTTTTGTAACACATGAAGGAGCGAGGTTTCTACGTCCCTCAACCTCTACGACACAAATACGGCATCCTCCGGGGTTATGATTAATCCCTAAGCTATGAAGATTCATATAACATAATGTTGGAATCTCGATACCAATAGTTTTTGCAGCCTGAAGAATAGTTATTCCTTCTTCAACCTGTAATTCTTTTCCGTTTATCTTAATATTTATAAGAGTCATTTTTTTAGCCTCCTGTTATTTAATAAATATTGCGCTGAATTTACACTTTTCGTAACATGCTCCACACTTAATACAGATATCCTGATTAATCTCGTGAGGCATTTTACGCTCACCCGATATAGCGTTTACCGGACAAACTCTTGCACAAGCAGTACAGCCCACACAAGCTTCTGCATCAATAATATATTGCTTAAGTGCAGTACATTGTCCTGCTCTACATTTTTTATCTTTAACATGCTCTACATACTCATCCCAAAAATTTGCTAATGTTGAAAGCACAGGATTTGGAGAAGTTTGTCCTAGACCACATAAGGAAGTATCTTTAATAACTTCGGATAAGTTTTTGAGAAGATCTAAATCTTCCATTGTTCCTTTACCTTCGGTAATTTTTGTTAATATCTCATGTAAACGCTTATTTCCGATACGACATGGCGAACACTTTCCGCACGATTCTTCAACAGTAAATTCGAGGAAAAATTTTGCAATTGACACCATACAGTCATCTTCGTCCATTACAATCATACCACCAGAACCCATCATCGAACCTGCAGCAAGGAGATTGTCGAAATCTATTGGAGTATCGAGATGCTTTTCCGTTAAACATCCACCTGAAGGACCGCCAGTTTGAACAGCTTTAAATTTTTTGCCATTTTTAATTCCGCCGCCAATTTCGAAAATAACTTCTCGTAATGTAATCCCCATCGGCACTTCAATAAGTCCTACATTATTAATTTTACCTGCAAGAGCAAAAACTTTAGTCCCTTTAGACTTTTCTGTACCAATAGATGCAAACCACTCGGCACCTTTTAATAATATTACAGGAACAGATGCAAAAGTTTCAACATTATTAACGTTTGATGGTTTTCCAAGATATCCTGACTCGGCAGGGAATGGAGGTTTGACAGTTGGCTCGCCTCTTTCGCCTTCCATAGAGTGAATCAAGGCTGTTTCTTCACCACATACAAATGCTCCGGCACCATATCTTAATTCAATTTCGAAATCAAAACCTGTACCCATTATATCTTTACCCAACAAGCCATAATCCATTGCTTGCTTGATAGCCACTTTTAAACGATGAATAGCAAGAGGATATTCGGCACGAATATAAATTAGTCCTTTATTTGCTCCCATGGTGTAACCACAAATAGCCATTGCCTCAAGCACAGTATGTGGATCTCCTTCGAGAACTGATCTATCCATAAACGCACCGGGGTCACCTTCGTCAGCATTACATACTACATATTTTTGGTCGGATGCATTTTTTGCAGCTAATTCCCATTTTAGACCTGTTGGAAAACCTCCTCCACCACGTCCACGAAGACCAGATTTTTTAATCTCGTCTATTACTTGTTGAGGAGTCATTTCTATTAAAGCCTTACCTAAAGCTTGATACGCGTCTCGCGCAATAGACTCTTCGATATTTTCAGGGTCTAAGAACCCACAATTTCGCAATGCAATCCGAATTTGCTTTTGATAAAACCCCATGTGTTTTGAATCGCTAATCGACTCCTTATTTTTTGGGTCAACATAAAGCAATCGTTGTACTTTACGACCTTTAATGATATGTTCTTCGATAATTTCTTTTGCATCCTCAGGCTTAACCTGGGTATAAAATGTATTATCGGGAATAATCTTGATAATTGGACCTTGCTCGCAAAACCCAAAACATCCTGTAACAACTACTTTAGCTTCGTCTTGCACTGAATGTGCCTCAAGCTCAGCATTCAGATTTTTAACAATCTGATCACTCTCCGAAGCCTTGCAACCTGTACCACCGCAAACTAAAAGATGCATTTTATACTTATTCATGAATTAACCTCCTTATTATTAATCAATAGAATGATAATTTGCAGGTATTATACCTTCAATTAATTCTCCGTTTTTAATATACTTTTCAATAATCTCGTCAGCTTTGTCTAAATTAACATAACCAAAGACAACAGGGTCTTCACCCGGACGTGTTACCTCAACTGTGGGCTCAGCATAGCAATACCCCATATCTCCTACTTGAATCACTAATGCCTCAACATTTCGTTTCTCAAGCTCTTCGGTAAAGTAATTCATAACTTCTTTTGCTCCGGATGCTATACCACTGGTAGCCATACCAACTTTTATTTGGATAATAGCATCAGGCGAATCACTTTTTTCGCGAAGATGAATCTTATTTTGCAACTCATCTTTCATTTTGCGTAAGTCTGCAAGATTTTTAATTTTACTCATCGTTTTACCTCCCGATTATAATTTGTAATTTTATTTTCGAGTCAAAAATATTAAATGTTATAACACCAAACAAGTCCTTTTGTTATTTTTTTAACATTGTTACATTTGTAACAACTAATTTATAAGCATTCTAAATAGTTTTGTTCTCATACAACATGTAATTCTCTGATTTTCAACTCATTATAAGCAATCTGATTTTTATCAATCTAAACAATTAAAATAATTACTGCTGCAAAACATTAAAAT
>RZYX01000182.1 GCA_009930155.1 Clostridia bacterium
CCCCATTCAACATTAAACTCCATAGCTTGTTGGTCGAGGATAACTTTTGGGTTGTCCATAACAAACAAACCTTTACGGATAGTCATATTGGTTGTATTAAAAACATCACAACTGGTTGATGGAATTAAGGTCGTTCCGTTGGCTTTAAACTCAAATTCTCCATTACGGATATAATCAGGTAGCATATCAAAATTGACTTGGTCAACTCTGTTGCCTGTGGTTGCAGTACCTGCTAAAAGTATAATGCCTGTAAGCATCATAATATTTCCCTTTTCCAGCTTTGCTGAGCTTATGTTAGATGTTCCAACAACTTTGTTGTCATCATCTTTAAGCATTTTTATCTGTTTTGCCGATGCAACAGATTTGGTAACATAATAAGCAGCATCAACAGCCTGAAGGTTTTTATTAGCTAAGCCTTGTTGAATTTCTTTTGGTAACCAGTGCAGGCGTTTTTCAAATTCGCCACGACTGTTTGCAGGTGCTGCACTGGCAACAGTAGCTGTTCTTTGTTGTGTTTGAACTCTCTTTACAAATTTTCTTTTATCTTGTAAAGTAGCACGTTCTAAAGCTCCAAGAAGCTCATCTTCGCTGATAGCTCCGAGAAGGTTGTAATCGCTTGATGCAATTTGTCCTAAAGTAAACATAGTTATTAGATTTAATGGTTAAAAAATTGATTTAATTGATTTTATAGAATTTGTACTTCCTGTATTTCTTGATAATCTGTTAGCTCGTCACCCGACATTGAGTTGTCTTCCACAGGCATTGCTTTGTGTTCGGGCAGTTCGGGTAAATCGGGATTGTAAGGTGCTATTGCAAGATTTAATGGTTCACGAAACACTCTTTGCAGAGGTTCTGTGATGCTATACTCGCCTAAACCGTTGAGTAAATCTTTTTTAAGGAATACTTTGACGGCTGATGCCATTCCGCTTGCTGCAACGCCACTTGCAACAAGTTTAAGATTGTCGTTTTTAAGTAAAATAGAACCGCTAACGCCTGCTGTAATCTGAACAATAGGTTTTGCAAGTGCTTTTGCGTTAAAACCGCCTGAGCTTTCATCAACTTTTAAAACTTTGTCAATGAATTTGCCTGCCATATTACCGCCAATCATTCCAAGAATAATGAGTCCGGGAGTTTTTAGCTCGTTAATGATAGTTTTACCATTAATTTTGCCTTTTGTTGAATTTTTCTTTTTATTTGCCATAATTATTAAAATTTAATTGTGTTTCTGAGTATTAGATTTATTTAAGGATAATTGATTTTATGCGTTCTTTCTTAGTTTTTGCTTTTTGAGTTTTTGCTCTTGATGATTTTCTTTGTTTGCTGTTGGGAGTGCCTTCCAAAGATTTTGTTTTTGAAGGTTTTTTTGATAATAATTTGCTTATCCCCCACAAAACTAAGCCTGCACCACCTGCAATAACAAGAGGGTTTCTTACAAAGTTCAATATTCCTTTGCTTCTATTTTCAGAATCGCTGTCGTCATCGTCATCATAGCCTTCGTCATCACCTGCATCTTCTAAATCTTTAGCAAACTCAGGGTCGCTAAGCATCATTTCACCTTCTTCGGCTTTAGCGTCTAATTCAGCTTGAAGTCCATCGGCTTCATTTTTAGTCATTACTCCGCTTTCAACCAGAGCTTTAAGTGCCATTGTGATAACAGGAATAGCTGCTACAAGCGCCGCTGCTGCTGGAGCTACACCCAGTCCCTGAAGTATAAACTCTTCATCAAAACCACTAAGTCCGCCTGCTTTGCCTTTTAATACTGCATTTTTGAGTTTATCACGTTTGCCTTGCAGCTTATCGGTAAATAGTTTTTCAATCTTTGCAAGTGCTGTTTTGCTTTTTTGCCATTGGTCTGCTGAAATACCTTTTGCTGCTGCTTGTTGCTGCGTACCATAAGCCCATTTTAATTTTGATGCCATTTTTTTAATATTGAGCTTAATAGCAAGTAAAAAGCCATTTCGGGCAGCTATTGTAACAGGATTATATCTTACAAATGCTTTTCCGCCTTTTTTAACAGCTTCGCCAATCTTTTTGAAAAAGCCTTTCTTTGTTTTCTTAGCTTCTTTCTTCTCGGCTTTCTTAGCTTTGCGTTCTTCTTTCTTTTCTTGTTTTTTCTCTTTTTTCTCCTGTTTTTTTTCTTTTCTTTCCTCTTTCTTTTTCTTTCGCTTTTCCTTACGTTCTTTTTTACCGCCTAAAAGCTCTTGTATTTCGTCATCATCATAGTCGTCAATTTCGTCCCAATCATCGTCAAGACCTTCTAAATCGGAGTTTTCAGGAATATTTGCCATATTATTATGCAAATTAAGTGCATCTTCATTTTGTTGAAGTATTGCAAGTGCTTTATCTCTGTTAGGAGTATTCCAATTTTCGATAGCATAATCAAGCATTTTTAAAAATGCAGGTGGATAATCAACGTGTTCTACGAGATATGGCTTGCTGGCAATCATATTACGAGTTTTTACAAGGTGGCTATAAATAGCCTCAAGGCGTTCCTGTTCGTTGTCAGAGCCTAAGTTTTCTAATCCTTCAAGGTCGTTTACAAGTTCCATTACATTGGGTACTGTGCCTGAAAGGACAGCTACGTTAATTCCGTTGAGTTTCATAGTAAAGTCTTTAATTTCTGTATAAGGTTTTTCGTGATTAAATTCAGATATTACGCAGTCGATAGTGTAGTAAGAACCGCCAAAAGGTACAATCACATAAACATGCTGAAAAACATCTTGATTATACTTTGCAATTCTTAACTTATGCGGTATTTGAAGATTTGTAAGTATTGATGATACAAATATTGAGAAACAATCGCAGTCAATACCTGATGTTCTATCTGACCAACTTCTTGCAGGTCTGCGCAACTGCTCAAGTCCTCGTTTATCAAGTTTGTATTGAATATGGTTATATAAGAAGTTCCAGATGTTTTCGCTTGTTTCTTTAATACTGCTACCTTTAAGATATGTTGCAATTTTCTTAGTGTCATCAATATACTTCCATACAACTTTCATCATCAGTTCAACGGTATCATCTACATCGCCATCTTCAATAATAATACGGTCGTTATCATTAGGTTCAGGAAAGTAACGAGTATATTC
>RZYX01000183.1 GCA_009930155.1 Clostridia bacterium
GTATAGCTACTCCTATCCTATTGACGAGGAATTGGAAATTGATATTGTAGCTATCGACAGAGACCAAAAATTATCAAACGATACAAGAGAGCTCGAAGTGTCTGTGTATTTGTTAGAATATTCGTGGTGGTATGATTATCAGTATGACGGAGCTGATTATATTTCGTCTAACTATAACAATGCTGTCGATCGTACATTTGTAGATTGTAAAAATGGGAAAGCCAAATCAAAGGTTAAGTTTGATGAAAATGGAGACTATCTTATAGTTGTCAAAGACCTTAAAGATGGGCATACTACATCGATGCGAGTGTATGCAAGCTATTATGGCTCGTCGAGGAGTGCTGGCGAAAAATCTGTTGATATATTAGAGTTTAAAACCGAAAAAGAGTCCTACATTGTTGGTGAAATAGTTGAGATTAATGTCCCAACTGGTAATGGAAAAGCTTTGGTGAGCATCGAGAATTCTACATCAATATTAAAAACTTTTTGGCAGGAGTCAGATGGTAAATATCTTAATATAAGCTTTGAGACAACCGAAGATATGGCACCAAATGTTTATGTTAATATAAGTTTTATTCAGGAACACGGCAAAACATACAACGATCGCCCAATGAGAATGTATGGAATTGTTCCGGTATTAGTTGAAAACTCAGGATCTCATATTAATCCGGTTATTAGTATGCCCGATGAATTATTAGCAGAAAGCAAAGTGAGAATTCAGGTTAGAGAAGAGTCAGGGAAAGCAATGACTTATACTCTGGCAATGGTTGACGAAGGTTTATTGAACTTAACATCTTTTAAAACTCCCGATCCATGGTCTTTCTTTTATAGCAAGCAATCCTTAGGTGTAAGAACTTGGGATATATATAAATGGGTAATCGGAGCATTTGAAGTTGATGCCGGACGAATGATTAGTATTGGTGGTGGCGGCGAAGGATTATCGCCAGAAGAATTAGCTCAGGCGATTCGATTTAAACCAATGGTTCGTTTTATTGGTCCATTCTCTTTGCCTGCCGGCGGAATCAATTCACACGAGATTCAATTACCACAGTATATTGGTTCTGTTCGTACAATGGTGATAGCAGCCGAGGGAGATGCATTTGGCTCTGCCGAAAAAACTACACAGGTAAAAAAACCACTAATGATTTTGGGATCTGGTCCTCGTAAACTTGGAACCGACGAGAGTTTTAAACTGCCGGTTACTGTTTTTGCAATGAAAGACGATGTTAAAAATGTTGAAATAAGTGTAACAACTAATGGTTTATTAAGTATTGATGGCGCTGCTACCAAAACTGTTAATTTTACTAAACAAGGCGAAAATTATCTCGATTTCGATCTTAAATCCGGTAATAAAACTGGGGTGGCGACTATCGAAATAGTTGCAAAATCAGGTAGTCGTGAAGCAAAATACAATATCGAGCTGGATGTAAAACATGCAAACGCTTTGGCTACCGATGTAATTGATGGTGTTAGTAGTGGTGATGAATATGCATTAGAGTTTGACGTAAATGGTATTACAGGAACTAATTCTGTATTTCTCGAATTGTATAATATCCCACCGATGAATCTTGAAGAAAAACTCGATTTTCTCGTGTCTTATCCACACGGTTGTCTTGAACAAACAGTTTCGGCAGCTTTTCCACAACTTTATATCGAAAATTTACTTGAATTAGACAATTCGCAAAAGGCTGATATTCAGCAAAATATAAATGTTTGTTTAAACAAATTATCCAGGTATCAAATGACAAATGGTGGATTTGCATACTGGCCGGGAGCCAACAATGTTTCGGAATGGGCAACTAACTATGTTGGACATTTTATTGTTGAAGCCGAAAAAATTGGGTATGTTATACCCGGAAATCTAAAGACAAATTGGTTAAAATATCAGAAGGAAAAAGCATCAAAATGGGTTGATGATGGAACTAATTCGCAGCTTACCCAAGCATATAGGTTATATACACTTGCCATTGCAGGACAAGCAGACAGAAGCGCAATGAATAGGCTAAAAGAGTCGAAACTGTCGCGAACTGCAACCTGGCGCTTGGCTCTTGCATACGCAGTTAGTGGAAAAGAAAGTATTGCTAAGCAAATGATAGCCAATTTAAGTACAGATATTCCAATGTATTTCGAACTTTCGGGAACTTTTGGCTCTGCAACAAGAGACAAAGCTATGATTCTTGAGACACTAATCGAATTGGGCGAAAAAGAAAAAGCCTTTATGGTACTTAAAGAGATATCCGAAGTTATGGGATCAAGCAGATATACAAGTACTCAAACAACTGCTTATGCCCTTTTGGCTGCCTCTAAGTTTGTGAAAAAATACCCAACTTCAGGAAATATATCTTGCACATACTCAATCAATGGTAAAACTGCTACCGCAAAAACAGCAAAGCCTGTTTATAAAACAGAACTTTCGTTTTCAGAGGGTGAGGCAAATCAGTTTTCACTAAAATCTGATAACGAAGCTATGGTTTTTGTTAGGATTATACGCAAAGGGATTCCTGAAACAGGAAGCGAAACAGCAGCATCCTCAAATATTAATATGGATGTTAAATATTCTTACTTAAATGGTAATCCAATTGATGTGAGTAGTATTGCTCAAGGAACTGATTTCGTTGCAACTGTTACGCTTCGGAATATATCAGGTATTGCAAACATGGAGAATGTCGCTCTATCTCAGATTTTTCCTAGTGGTTGGGAAATAATTAACTCCCGAATGTTAAAAATGGATTTAGGGCAAGATTCTTATTATACTTATCAGGATATTCGTGATGATAGAGTTTTGACATACTTTAATATGAATAAAAATCATACCTACACATACAGAGTGCTTTTAAATGCAAGTTTTGAAGGTAAGTATTATTTGTCTTCTGTTTTGTGCGAGACTATGTATGATGATTCAAATTATGCAAGAAATAAAGGTATGTGGGTAAATGTAACTAGGTAGGGGCTGCTGAACCTTTAGCTCGGCGCAGCCAAGAACACTTAACACATTGAATGTCAATCAGATGAATGTAATTTCAGAACATAAAATGCAAGGGTTATAG
>RZYX01000184.1 GCA_009930155.1 Clostridia bacterium
TTATACGCCTTAATTAAATTTATTGCCTCTTCTTTCTCATCACTCATTAACATGTTTTCATTTTTCAGATTTTCCGGTCTATGGCTTCTGATTTTAGACAAATGCCTTTTAACCTGTTTTTCAATCTTATCCATAACCTGATACAAACTAATGGCTATAGATGGCAAAAATAATATCAAATTAGGTTTAAAATGTTTTATAACACCTGATATTGTAGGTTTCGTGAAACTCACCTTGCGAAGTACATAGGGCCACATGATAATTTGACCAGCGAGAGTGCTACCTCCCATAATCAAACAATAAACCCATATATGTTCTGGCACTTTCACAAACAGCACAATTGCAAACAACTCGTTTGGCGGGCTCAGCACAAGTAATGCCTCACAAATTTATGTCAAAAGCATAAGTAGCAGCGATATGATGAATTTAAGTCTTACGGACACAACAATCACTTCAAAAACAGACATCGCTGGCATCAGCGGATTTGTGGGTTCAGACGGGGCAAACTATTCAACGATATATTTGAGTGGAGAAATTTACATTGACTCCTATGTCCTCATTAATGCAAACATCTCACCTTTTGTCCTAAATGGAAACTTGACGGAAAATTCACTTATATATGTTGGCTTTTTGAACGGAACAGGATCATATCCTGCTATTTCGATGGAAAGTTATATTACAATTGCAACCCCAAGCAGCAGTTATCGCACAAGTCTTTCGGTAGATGAAAATAAAGTGAATATAGGTTTGACAAATGCCGATGCTTTTAAGATTTTGGCAAACAATTATTATGTTATAAGCGACTCATATTATGTTATAATCGACTCAGAAACATTGACCTATCCTGTCGTTAAACTTCAATCCTACGAAAGTGCAATGACTGTTATATATTGGGACCCAGTCAGCGGGAATATCAACGGCACTGGTGCAAGTGAAGGAACAGCCGTGAAGACTTTTGAAAAAGTTTTAAGCCTAAGCAATGCGACGAACATTTCGTCATCTGCAATCTCAACAGTTTATATGCTCAGCACCTACACTTTAACACAAGACACAACTTTTTCTACGGACAAGATTATTATTTCGAGATATTTTGCAGGAGAAAGAGCATTCACTGGTGTTTTGTTTATTGTTCCGAGTGGACTTACTTTAACACTTGAAAACATTACTATTGACGGAGGAGAAACGGCAAATATAAACACAATATCAAGTTTAATCATTGTGCAGGCTGGCGGAAAACTTATCATAAACGACGGCGCGGTCCTTAGAAATCATATGGCAAAGATTGATCTTGACACTCCAATATATGGAGGAGTCATCAACAACTCTGGCACACTTATAATCAATGGCGGACAGTTCTATTCCAACGGAGTGGATTCTTATGGCTATGGTGGAGTTGTGGCAACTTCGGGAGAAATGACTGTGAATGGCGGGATTTTCTATGACAATAGTTCAATCACAGGAGGCTCAGTTTTCTGCATTTCTGGCGGAACTGTCAACATAAACGGTGGTGTTTTCTACAGAAATTCCAATTTAACAATAAGAACTGGAAGTATTCCTTACGGCGGAACTTTCCTTGTGCTTTCAGGGGCTTCTTTAAATATTTTTGACGGAATGTTTTTTGACAACGTTGCAAAACGCGGAGCGGTAATATGTTCCTATGGCACAGTGAATGTTATTGGTGGGGTTTTCTATAGTAACGAGGCAGAGGAAACACTTTCGTCAAATGTTTATTCAGGGACGCAAGGCGGTGTGATGGCTGTCGTGGGTGGGACAACAACAATTTATGGCGGAACATTCACAAAAAATGAGGGTTCATATGGCGCTGTAATATTCTTGGAAAATGCAACTGTGAATATGCAAGGCGGAGTTTACACAGAAAATCGGGCAATGCAAATCTATTCAACATATCCCAGTGGAGGCGAGACAAGACTTGTTTCTTGCGATGGAATGGGAGGAGTTGCATATATTTCAACAAATGGGGTTTTAAATCTTTATGACGGAGAACTCATCAATAATGAGACTTCTTCAAAAGGCGGGGCAATCTATAATGCTGGCACTTTGAAGATGACAGGTGGGATTTTAAGCGGGAACATAGTTTCAGGTTTGAAAGATAAAAATGGAGCACTAGTTTCTGCCTCTGGCTTTGGCGGAGCAATCTATTCAATTTCAACAGGCACAGTGACGGGCGGTGTGCTTTATAACAAAACAAGCGGTGTTGTTAACCACATAACAAACTCTAAATTCACAATTTCCGGCGGGCTTATTGAATATAATATAGCAAACTATGCAGGCGGAGGAATTGCAGTTGTAGGAACTTTGGCGACGCTTGTCCTTTCAAACATAAACATTAATAACAACCACACTCTGGCGTCTTCATCTGTCGGCGGAGCAATCTATGTTGCAAGCAAAGCTTTAATTGAGATTTGTGCCGGCACCGAAATTGCAAATAACTATGCAGTCTATGGCGGAGCAATTTCTTTGTTTGAAGGTAATCTTTTAATGACAGACGGAATAATTTTTAACAACGGAATTTTTAACGAACAAGTGAAAGCAGTCACTGGCTCGGCAATCTATAGCAATGGCATCGCAGAGCCTGACACAATAATCTTACTCGGTGGTGAAATAACAGAAAATTACACTTCAATCGCATCAACAGGGGCTATTCATGTTTCAACAAAAAGTCTTTATGTTGGGAAAGATGTCTTTGTTTGCGACAATTTTGCAGGAACAGACAGTGAAAAGAACGAGAGAAATATTTATCTTTCATATATAACTGACTATGTTCAAATCATCGAAAATTTCAATCTTGGGGCATATCTTGGAATATATTCAACTTTAATCTTTAGTGGTAATGTCCATATGATTGCCATGCCACAAGTTAATTTGAACTATGCTCTCACAAACAAGGTTCTGAATTACATTGTTTCAGATTCACTTGAAACTTATCTCTATCTTGACAACTACACTCCTGAAAGCCAACCCGACAAAAATATTGAATGTCTTTATATGGGACCAAAGGAAACGACTGTGGAGGCATCATATAC
>RZYX01000185.1 GCA_009930155.1 Clostridia bacterium
CAATTACACTTAAAGATAAGAAATCAGAGAAACTATTAACCTACATAAAGGAATGCCAGCTGGTGATAATAGAAGAGTTTGGATATACAAAGCTTAATGAAACTGAAAGCCAGCAAGCTTATCACTATCTCACAAACCTCAATAGAACGAAGTCTTTGGTGATTATAACCAACAAAGATTTGAACAATATGTCAGATATGTTCAGCGAGAAGTTACTTGCAAATACATTGTTAGACAGGTTAACAGAAAACAGCCAGCTTATCTATCTTACAGGCTTGAGCTACCGTCAAAGAAACCATAACAAAATATTTTAATAACAAAAGAGTTAATATCCTTAATAGTTAAAGATGAAAACAATATCATAATAAGTGATTTTATATATAAATGAATTTTGTTCATCAAAACTACTTGAATTCGCCGTAAAAAAATTCTCACAAAACGTACCATTTTAACCACAAAATGAGAAAAAATGCATACTTTTAGCCAGGGGTGAAGTGCTCCCCATTTACTGTACAAGTTAAATCAAGTTTAAAAAATCCCACAGTATATATGATATAATATAGATGCTTTACAAATATACAGGATAGGGCAATGCTGAAGAGCAACCTGAGCGGTATAATTGGTTTGCAGGGAAGGCGATATGTAAGTATCGTCTTTTTCTATTGCCTTCTCTGGAAAAGTAAAGCGCTAAACTTCGGGGTTAGGGGCAGAGCCCCTAGTGATATTATTACAGATATTGTTTGTTGTGTCAAGTGGGTATTCCCCCGTTAAGGTGTATGTGTAATACTCATTTGGCGACAACTTAGCTAGTGACCATTGATACCTATCGTTGTTATAATAATCTATCCAATCAAGAACCTTTTGCTCAATTTGGTAATGAGCATCACTTGGAAGTAGCTTTAATTCGGACTTCATATGACCAAATAAGCTTTCTTGCGGAGCATTATCCCAACAATTTCCTCGCCTTGACATTGATTGTCTTAAGCTGTAATCTTTGACAATTTCTGTGAACTTATGGCTAGTGTAGTGACAGCCTTGGTCAGAATGGATAAGAGCATCTGTTCGAAGTTCCGAGCCATAGTTTGTCATCAACTGTTTTATGGTATCTAGAACAAAATCCACTTCAAATGAAGTACTACATACACAAGCAAGAATTTGTTTTGTATAAGCATCCATAATAACAGAAACATAGGTGTAACGCAGAGAGCCATCTTTATGATGAGAATATCTAGGAATATATGTAATGTCAGTAAGAAGTACTTTTCTAGCGCCATAAGCCTTAAAGGCTCTATTGAGAATATTGGGCGAACAGCGATTAGATTGAACAGCCTTTGCCATCTTTCTGTAAGGATTAGCCTTTCTAATAGGACACTTAAGATTGAATTTATGCATAAGCCGTCTAATCTTCTTAATGTTCATAATGATAGATGGAGAGTTGTGTAAAAGCTGCATATGAATACTTCTAACACCTTTATCATAGCCTTTATGCTTAAAAGCAGTAAGAATTAAGTCAAAATCTAGTTGGTCTTGTTCTTCTTTGGTTAACTTAATCTTTTGACTATTTAGCCAGTAATAATAGCCTGTGCGTGATACCCCAGCAATTTTGCAAAGCTCACTTATGTTGAGTAGATTGTTGTCCGATTTAAGTGTTTCGTTAATAATATCAAATCTTGTTGATGCAGAAAAGTTCATATGCATAGTTATTTGTTTCTCCTTTCCGCTAAAATAATTTTTTTTAAGAAAGCCAGTTCTTGTGACATATATGATACTTGGTTGACAAGGTTTGCAATGTCAGTATCGCTGAGATTTGGCAAGTAGACATTGTTAGCACGTCTTGGCGGAGTTGGGAAGTCAAAAAGTTTGTCAGCTTCTACGGTAGGTTCGCTACCTTCAGTGAATGATAGCCCTTTTTCAGATTGAGAACGCAGTGTTTTAACAAAACCGTTAATTCGTTCTCTAGTAATAATTTTAACATCAATGCCTGCCTCTTCAAAAACAACCTTAGGATCAACGCCATCGCAATATCTTTGCCAAAACAGTTCCTTAAAAGCTTTTGTGTAAGAAACAGACTTTTTAGAAACAGCATAAATATGTGGGCAGTCAATTAAGATTTTTAGTTGATCGGGTGTAAATTCTTTGTGGATGTACTTGTCTGAGCTAGGCTTTCTGCCAGCGCCAACTCTTGCTCCACCGTGATTGTTAGACATAAATTAAATCCTCCTAAATTTGTTAGTGGGATTGCAATTATTATACACAGTTTGAAAAAACAATTCAAGTGTTCAGTATTTTGGAACACGACTATCATTATGTGTACAGTAATTTGAATTCCTCACTTTGTTAAATGTACAGTGTTTTGGAATTTCGTATTCAAGATTTAATTCAAGTGTGTACAGTTTTAGGGGAGCATAGCAAGTTACCTTCAAATTCATCAACGGATACACGGTAACAAGCAAATACGACAACGGGAGGGCTGGCAATGTCAACGGAAAACTCAAAATCAAAACCTAATATACGGGTGATACCCGCAAAGCCGAGGCAGACAGTAAACGATGACCGTCCGGCGGGCGTTATATATAAGGAAAGGGTATGCGCGTACGCGAGGGTATCTACCGACAGCGAGGAGCAGGAGAGCAGCTATGAAAATCAGGTCAGGCACTTCACAGACTACATAAACCGCAGAGAGGATTGGGAATACGCGGGCATCTATGCAGATGAAGGTCTTAGCGGTAAGAACCTCAAAAGGCCGCAGTTTGTCAAGATGATCAAGGATTGCGAAAGCGGCAAGGTGGACAGAATTATTACAAAGTCGGTCAGCCGCTTCGCAAGAAACACTTTGGACTGCATCCAAACCGTAAGAAAACTCAAGGAAAAAGGTATCGGCGTCTACTTCGAGAAAGAGAATCTAGATACGATGAAGGAAACCAGCGAGTTTGTACTCACCCTAATGGCAAGCCTTGCGGAAGAGGAAAGCCGGAGCATATCCAATAACATACGCTGGAGCGTAAAAAAGAGGTTCGAGCAGGGAAAGGTGATTATGAGTAC
>RZYX01000044.1 GCA_009930155.1 Clostridia bacterium
CCTCTATATCTGCCCCAATAAGCGACTTACCAAGTGCATCAACGCTAAATGCCACAGTAAGGTTTCCACTGTCTTCTAAGAGATAATCGTTATAGCCTTTTTCAAGGCCTGTTGCCCCATTTCCAACATTGTCAAGGTGACCTATCGTGTGTGCTGCTATTTGATTTGATGAATAACGGCTCATGATTTTTATCAATTTTGTATCTTTTGCGGCTACAATCTCTTTATCAAGTGCAATTAAAGTTGGCTTACCATCAGACAAGTTTTTAGTAAGTAGTTTAAACTGCTCGTCTGGTAATTTACCCTTAAGCCCTGAAAGTGCTATTGAAGTCGGCTTAACTGCCAAAAAATATTTTGGTGTTGAATTTGTAATTGGTTTTAGATTGCAGTCATAAATCGTGCCTCTTGATTTATCTACCATTATTGTGCGTGTATTGCCACGAGCTGCAATCTGCTGATATCCTTTTAAATTAAGGTTTGCAAACCTTAAAACCATTCCACCCAGTGAAAAGGTAACAACACAAAAAAGAACTACAATTCTCTTATTCATATCAAAAGCACCTCCAAGCTTATTATGGGCTTTTTGGTGCTTTATAATTCTATAAATTAAATTGTTGTTAAAGTAAATTTATATAACAAATATTTTGGTTTGATTTTGACCCCTATACGCCATTAAATGCCTCTTGATTTAAAAACTAAATAGTCAATCATCATGTTTAAATGTTATATTTTCTATTTTGTATCTTGGCCTTTGCTTAACTTCGCTATATATCTTGCCAATGTATTCGCCAAGAACGCCCGTGCAAAAAAGCTGAATTCCTCCTAGAGTCCATATTGATACTATCAGTGCCGCCCATCCTTCAACCGCAGTGCCTGCGATCTTTGAGCCAATTGCGTATGCAAGACCAAAAATTACACTTAATATTGCAATAATCATTCCGCTAACCGCAATAATGCGAAGTGGTTTTACTGAAAATGATGTTATTCCATCAATTGCAAGATTAAACATCTTTGAAACTGAATATTTACTTTTACCTGCTACTCTTTCATTTCTGTCATAATATACGCAGTCAGTTTTAAATCCAATGATAGGTACAATTCCTCGTAAAAATAAATTTACTTCCTTGTAATCAGAAAGTGTTTCAAGTGCCTCATTGCTCATTAACCTATAATCTGCATGATTATAAACAAGGTCAACACCCATCTTTGACATAAAACGATAAAAGCCTTGTGCCGTACTGCGTTTAAACATTTTGTCTTTATTTCTGCTTTTTCTAACGCCATAAACTACAGCACAACCATCATTATATTTATCAATAAACTCATCAAGAACTTCAATGTCGTCCTGCATATCGGCATCCATAGAAATCGCTATATCACAATAGTCTTTTGCCACCATAAGACCTGCAAACAGTGCATTTTGGTGTCCTCTATTAGCCAGTAATTTTACACCCTCTAGATACTGACTTTCGTCAGAAAGAGCTTTTATGATATTCCATGTTTCATCTTTACTTCCATCATCTATAAATAATATTTTACTTTTGTCACTTATTTTTTCCAGCTCTATAAGTGAACAAAGCTTTAAAAGAATTTTTTGTGAGGCTATTGGTAAAACATCCTTCTCATTATAACAAGGAATAACCAAATATAAAATCGGGCTCATTCTGCCCCTCCTTCTTCATAACATCAGTTCCAAAAAGCTATATCCTGTGCCATCTTGTAATAAAATCTTGTTAAATCATTTACTATAAAAGGTGTATTAACCTCTCCTGGTATAAACTGTAAAACCGTTGCAAGGTTAAATATAACACATAAAACAGTGCATAAAACAACTGCCTTTAAAACTAATTTTCTTATCTGCTCGTTTTTGTTACGCCTATAATATACAAATGCAATGCAAAGTGCACCAAACATTATCTGCCACGCAAAATCAATGTTGTATCGTAGTGCATGGCCACTTTCCCATGTGATTGCAATAATCAAAAGCGGTAAAACAATGCAAGGCAAACCTAGCAATACAAAGACTTTTAAAATTTCTTTTTTGCTTTTACCTTTAAGTAAAGATGGCGCTTTAAGTAGTGCAAAAATTATTGGAGCACGCCATAAAAGCCCCATTGCCGTTGGTGCTTCTGCAAAATAGTATCCGTTTACTCCAAGCTTGTCTATATTGGCAAAAAAGAACGGGAATTGCGACTTTACAATTGGTACTGAGAATAGAAAATTCCAAAAGCTTATCATCATAAGTCCAAAATGAAACTCGGTATTTGTAAAGTCATTTATCGTTAGTGAGTATTTTATTCCAAAGTCAATCAGAGAACCAAATCTAACATAATTATATGCCATTTGCAGACCACCAAACAAAACAAATGGAAGCAAAGAACAAACTATATACTTTACAGTTTCAGGCCTTGATTTTTGCGTCTTTTTTCTGTATTCAAACAAACCGTAAAGAAGCCATAAGCAAATCGCAAATGCATATATTGCAAAGGTTGGTCTTGACAGCACTGCAAGTGATGCAAAAATTGTTGAGAATAATACTTTGGTAAGTTTAATTTTATCTTTAGTAAATATACCTGACGACAACAAAAAGTATAGCCCTGCCGTAAAGAAAGCAAAACCCGCCGCCTCCGACATTTCATAAAACTGAGGACGACAGACACAAAACAGAGTGCCCGAGGTTAGCAGCAGCATTATCTGCCCGCAAGTAACAAGATTAATTGGAATATCTGAAAACCAATTTTTTACTGCCTTTAAATATGATGCACTAAGGAACATTGTGCCAACGATTGCATAAAACAAGCATGCATATATAGTTGGAAAATATAAACCTGTTATTAAATTATATGGCAAAAACAGCGTTAAAACTGGAGCTATTCCATAATATGAATAATATTTACCCTCGTACAGCAAATGGTCCCACAAAAATTTTATACCCGCACGACTTCGTTCATTATAATCATATGAATTGCTAAGCTCTAAAAGCTCCTTTGGAACCTTGTTGATTAGCGACACCTGACCAGCCTTAAATGCTTCTACCAGTTCGTAACACACTTGGTCTCCCTTTTGCCGTGAAAACACATCAGAAGGACCTCCACCCGTGTAAAACATAAGAACAACAAACAATAACAAGCAAGCAAACATTGTGGTTGTTACGCCTATTACTATCCTTTCATCCCCGCCATCTTTAAACTTCTTTTTAAAGAATGGGGCATTAAAAAGGCAATAAATAAATGCAAGAGAAAGTGTTGGAATTAAAACACGAAAAACATTAAACCCAAACGGTACTTTTTGATTTATTGCTATTCCCTTTATCTCTATTTCTTCGCCCTTATCAATTTTTGGAAAGAACTTTAAAGTAGGTGTAGCTCCCGCAAAAGCGCAAACCTCATACTTACTATTTTCATCTTTTTTAATAAGGATTGTAGGTATTGTTGCTTTTCTATATGTTGCTGTTGTCGCCTCTGTAAAATACATTTCAACATTCATATGGTTTCTTTTTTCATTCTTTATTTCAATATCCAAATAAACTGTTGCTACATGAATATCTAGTTTAGGCGTTTCTATCACTGTTGTAAGACTTTGGGACTTGAATATATTATCATCTTCATTTGATGGAGTAAGCCCTGTTAAATAAAGTTCAGATACAGGAATATATCTTTGCTCGTAACCTTTGCCAAGAGTGACAAAGCTCTTATAATTAAACACAAAGACTTCCAAAATCACCATAACCACAAGAGTTATGCATGTGAATTTTGCAAGCCTAAACCTAAAAGAAGTGCTATCAACACTTATTACATTTTCTACTCTGTTCCTCATACACACACCTAAAAATATGTTTAATTTAATTATTGTACATTTATCTAGTCTTTATTCAGTTCTATCAAATAGCGTGACAAAGCATCTTGCCATACTGGCAAGCGGGAAAAGCCTGCATTGTCCAAGCTTTTTTTTGAAAGGCGTGAGTTTTTTGGCCTTTGTGCCTTTGCACCAAGCTCTTCACTTGTAATTAAAACAACCTCTGTTTTATATCCGCAACTCTTTACAATCTCTTCCGCAAAATCTGCAAACGAGCAATAACCTTCGTTTGTAGCGTGATAAATTCCGTATTTTGAAGTATTTATCATGTCGCAAATAAGCATAGCAAGGTCTTTAGTGTATGTAGGCGAACCAATTTGATCATTTACTACACTAATTTTATCATTTTGACTTGCAATACGAATAATAGACTTTACAAAATTTTTACCATTTTTACCAAAAACCCAAGAAGTACGCAAAACAAAACTGTTTTTACAATACTGCATTACTGCCTTTTCGCCCCCAAGTTTTGATAAGCCGTAAACATTAAGAGGCTGTGTTTTTGAATCTATTTCAAATGGCTCTGTGCCATTACCGTCAAACACATAATCCGTACTTATATAAAGCAATTTTGCATCAATTTGCGCACATGCTTTGGCTATATTTTCGCTACCCTTTGCGTTAACGAGCATGCAAATTTCCTGCTCATCCTGAGCATTATCAACCGCAGTATATGCCGCACAATGTACAACGGCAGTTGGTGAAAGTTGCTTTATAAAAGCTACCGTCTGCTCCTCATTTGTCAAGTCAAAATCACAAGTGTCTGTTCCAACACATTCAATTCCTCTTGAATTTAATTCGTTAAAAATATCTACACCGAGTTGACCGCCAACCCCTGTTATTAATACCTTCAAATAAAAACATCCTTTAAAAAAGTTTTGTGCTAAAAATCTGCATCACTTTGAGAAAGAAACGGTGCCAGCATATCTTTTTCAGACAAAATAGGGCTCTCAATACCCCAATCAACTGCTATTTCTGGGTCATCAAATCTAATACTTCTATCAAATTCCTTTGAGTAAAACTCATCAACCTTATATAAAATTTCTGTTTCATCCTTAAGAGCAACAAAGCCATGGGCAAATCCCTTTGGAACAAAAAGCTGATACTTATTCTCTTCGCTAAGTTCCACAGCAACCCACTTTTTATATGTTGGAGAGTTCTTTCTTATATCCACAACAACATCAATAAAACAGCCCCTTGTACAGGTTACAAGTTTACTTTGTGCCTTTGGTGATTTTTGAAAATGAAGTCCCCGAACCGTTCCCTTACTCTCTGTTCTTGAACGATTATCCTGAACAAATTTAACATCAATACCAAACTTTTTATATTTTTCATAAGAATATGTTTCCATAAACCAGCCACGATTATCAGCAAAAACATCTGGCTTAATAAGTAATATCTCTGGTAAATCGGTTTTACTTACCTCCATATATATCCCCCACAACTCTAAAAACCCGCAAATGCATTAAGCCTGCGGGTTGTTTTTTATTCGTCTTCTTCGTCATCTCTGCCCCAAAATGGTCTTTCTCCAAAATTTTCTGAATAAAGAATCTTACCACTTGCGACACGCTTTAAATGCTCACCATAATTTGATTTTCCATACATTTGTGCCGACTCCAAAAGCTTGCGTTTTGAAATCCAACGCATATTGTAAGCAATTTCTTCTGGTGCAGATATAATAATGCCTTGGAACTGTTCAACAGTTCTAACAAAATTTGCAGCATCAAGTAGTGCATCAACAGTACCTGTATCAAGCCACGCAAATCCTCTGCCCATAAGCCTAACATCAAGGTCGCCAATTTCCAAATACATTCTATTGATATCTGTTATTTCATACTCGCCTCTTGCACTTGGAGCAAGTTTTTTTGCAAAATCTACAACTCTATTATCGTAGAAATACATTCCTGTTACTGCATAATTTGACTTTGGATTCTCTGGCTTTTCTTCAATTGAAACAGCCATACCATTTCTGTCAAATTCAACAACGCCGAACTCCTGTGGATCATCCACATAATAGCCAAATATTGTTGCTCGTCCCTCATTGTTGTATGCTGTACGCAGCATATGCCCTAGGCCATTTCCATAAAACAAATTGTCTCCCAAAACCATTGCAACACTGTCATCACCAATGAATTTCTCACCAATTATAAATGCTTGGCCAAGTCCCTTTGGCTCTTCTTGCACAGCATAAGAAAGCTTTATTCCAAACTTTTCTCCGTGACCTAAAAGATTCTCAAACTTTGGCGTTTCTGTAGGTGTTGAAATAATAAGTATTTCACGAATACCTGCAAGCATAAGCATTGAAAGCGGATAATAAATCATCGGCTTATCATATAAAGGAAGAAGTTGTTTACTGGTTACTGTTGTTAAAGGATAAAGGCGGGTTGCGGAACCCCCTGCAAGAATTATTCCTTTCAAAATAACACTCCTATTAAACCATAAATGGTTAGTTTGTTATATATTTAGATGAAAAAATCAAGTTAACATACACCCCAATAATAATACTTTTAACATTATTAGTCAACTAAATTATTGTATATAGCATCTTGACACAGTAAAAAAGCAAGTGTATAATCTGCCTATACTAACAATTAGTCTAAGCTAACTTTTCGAGGTGATTTTATGAACAAAGCTCTTAATAAGCTCCATATTGGAGAAAAAGGCACCGTTGTTTCTCTTGGATGTCAGGGTGCTGTTAGAAGGCGTATTATAGATATGGGAATTACTCCTGGTGCACAAATTATTATGAAGAAAATGGCACCACTTGGGGATCCGCTTGAGATAAATGTTAGAGGATATGAACTGAGCCTTAGAAAGTCTGAAGCATCTGAAATTGTTGTGGAGGTCTTAAAATAATGAAATATAAATATGCTCTTGCTGGAAACCCCAATTGCGGCAAAACTACTCTTTTCAACTCACTTACTGGAAGCAAGCAGTATGTTGGAAACTGGCCTGGTGTTACTGTTGAAAAAAAAGAGGGTGAAATAACCCACAATAAAGGTGAAGCAAGTGTTGTTGACTTGCCCGGAATTTACTCTTTATCTCCATATTCTATGGAAGAAATTGTTGCTAGAAACTTTATTATTGACGAAAAACCAGATTTGATTATTAATATTGTTGACTCGACAAACCTTGAGCGAAACCTGTATTTAAGTTTACAACTTGCAGAGCTTGGACTACCTATGGTTATTGCTCTTAATATGATAGATATGCTAGAAAAAAGCGGAGATATTATTGACTATTCTCTTTTGTCTTCTTTAATTGGTATAACTATTGTTCCTATTTCAGCAAGCAAGGACATTGGAATACATAAACTATTACACGCTGCAAAGCATGAAATAATACACGCACAAAATCCTGACCATTGTGACAGGCACACAAACACAGGTTTAATTCCTGATATTTACACTGGGATTGTTAAAACAGCTGTTGAACAAGTTGAAAAAATCATTATAGATAATTGCAAAAAAAATAATATTCCTCTACGCTGGTCTGCCGTTAAGCTAATTGAAGGTGATGTTCCAACTCTTGAAAAGCTTAATCTTTCTGACACACAAATTAACTGCCTTGAAGCTATTGTTGAAAGCCTTGAAACAGATAATATTGACAGAGAAATGGTTATTGCCGACCAAAAATATAAATATATTTGTAATATTCGTGAAAAAGTTTTAAAGCGTGGAGCAAATTCAGAAGAAATGACAATCTCTGATAGAATTGATAAAGTGGTTACAAATAAATATCTTGCAATCCCATTCTTCTTTTGTGTTATGACTCTTATATTTTATTTCACATTCGGTTCTATTGGTCTCAAGCTAACGGAGCTTGTAAATTATTTTATGAGCGATATACTCATTAACTTTGTACACAGCTCGCTAATTTCACTGGGTGCGTCAAACTGGGCAATTGGGCTTGTGTGCGATGGAATACTCGGCGGTGTTGGAACTGTCATAACATTCTTTCCGCAAATACTTATTTTATTTTTCTTTATGTCACTACTTGAAGATAGTGGATATATGTCCCGTGCTGCTTTTATTATGGATAAGCTGTTCCACTCTGTTGGACTTTCTGGAAAATCTTTTGTGCCTTTGATTATGGGATTTGGTTGCTCTGTTCCAGCTATTATGTCAACTCGCACACTTGAAACAGAAAAAGATAGACGACTTACAGCTATGCTTGTTCCTTTTATTTCTTGCGGCGCTAAAATGCCCGTATATTCTCTTTTTATAATTGCATTTTTTCCAAGCCACAAATGGCTTATTGTATTATCTTTATACCTTTTGGGAATAATTGTTGCAATCCTTTGTGCTCTTGTGTTGCAACAAACTGTACTAAAAGGTGCTCATGCTCCTTTTATTATGGAACTTCCTCCATATCGTATGCCAACGTCAAAAACCCTTTTTCTTCACTTGTGGGAAAAAATAAAAGACTTTCTTACAAAAGCTGGCACCGTTTTACTTGGTGCAAGTATTATAATTTGGTTTTGCCAGTACTTTAACTTTTCATTTGAACATGTACAAGACAGTTCAAATAGTATATTAGGCGTTATTGGTGGCTATATTACTCCTATTTTTGCACCACTTGGTTTTGGAACTTGGGAGGCATCCGTTGCAGTTCTCAGTGGACTTGTAGCAAGAGAATCTATCGTAAGCTCTCTTGGAATTCTTTATGGTGCTGGCGAATCACAAAGCCTTGCAGCAGTTATGAGCAGTGTTTTCACCCCTGCCAGTGCCTATTCATTTATGGTATTTTGCTTATTATCTATTCCATGCATTGCCGCAGTTACTACTATGTTTAGAGAAATGAAATCATTTAAATGGACATCTTTGTCATTAGTAATGCAAATTTGTGTTGCATGGATTGTAACTTTCATTATATATAATATAACAAGTCTTGTTCTTTGATATGATATAAAGGATGTGTTATTATTTTAGTTGATATTATTATTGGCGTTATTGCTGTTTTAAGCGTTTTACTGCTAATTTACAAGAAATATCGCGAAGTAAAATATGGTGAGTGTAACGGTTGCTCATCTCATTCAAAAGATTCTGAGTGCTCTGATTGCGACAATTGCCCGCATAACCACTGATGGAGGTTGCGTACATGACAAGTTTAGGTAATACTGTTATTTCTGCTTCCCTTGAAGATTATTTAAAGGCTATATTTGTTTTACAGCAACAAAAAGAGACTGTGAGAATGACAGATATTGCAGAAATTTTAGAAGTAAGCAGGCCAAGCGTTACCCGTGCAATTGGAGAACTTAAAAAATTAGGACTTTTAAACCACGAAACATATGGAGAAATCACTCTTACAAGTGCTGGTAATTCCCATGCAAAAGCTGTTTTAAACAGGCATAAACTACTAAAAGATTTTCTTAATGTTACTTTGGGTGTAACTAATGATAATGCTGAGAAAGACGCTTGCAAAATGGAACATATCATGAGCAATGAGAGCATTGAAAAGCTGTCAAATTTCTTTAGCTCATTGAACAACAAAAACAATTAGAGTATAATGATTGCACTACAACTATTATTATATAAGCTTAATTTCATCTGAGGTGTCGTGTATGTCTGACAAAAGAATTATTGCAATAATTGGTGCAGGCGCTTCAGGGCTTGTTGCCGCTATAGAATCTGCCCGTATCCTTAATGGAACGGGCGGAAATTTTTCTGTTATTGTTTTTGAAAGGCTATCAAGAGTTGGCAAAAAGATTTTAGCAACTGGTAATGGCAGATGTAATCTTTCAAACACTGATTTGGCAAGCGTGCATTATCACGGTGACATAGATTTTGCAATGTCTGCTTTAAATATATTTAATACACAACAAACAATTGATTTTTTTAAATCAATTGGTGTTTTAACCGCTGTTGAAAATGGTAGAATTTATCCCATTAGTTTTTCTGCTAACGCTGTTCTTGATTGTCTGCGTTTTGAAGCAAACCGCCTTGGGGTTGATTTTTTGTGTGATACTCCAATAAACAGCATAAAAAAAACTAACAACGGATTTTTAATTAATAACAATATAAAAGCTGACCGTGTAATAATTGCAACAGGTGGCAAATCTGCAAGCGTTCATGGCTCAAATGGTAGCGGATATCAGCTTTTAAACCAGCTAGGGCACAGCATCACTCCTACCCTACCCGCTCTTGTTCAGCTTGTTTCAAGTAGCGAATATTCTAAGCAATTAAAAGGTGTGCGTGTTAGTGGCTCTATTACAATAAAAGAAGATGAAGTGGCTATTAAAAGCGAATACGGTGAGATATTATTTACCGACTACGGGCTTTCTGGAATTGCTACAATGCAAGTTGCAAGATATGTTGGCAAAACCTTAAAAAATAAATCAAACGCAAAACTAATTGCTTGCCTTGATATGGCACATAACCTTTCGCTTAGCGAAATTTGTGAGTACATAGGTGAACGAAAAGTTATAAATAAAACACTAGAGTGTGAAAACTTATTAATAGGTATACTTCCAAAGCGTGTTGCACAAGCAGTTTTAAAAAATTGCAACATTTCACCCCAAAGCAGAGAAATACAAACGCTTACGCAAAATGAAATCAAAAAAATTGCAAGCTGTATTAAATGCTTTGAAATGAAGATTACAGGCACAAAGGACTTTGATGCTTCACAGGTTACCGCTGGCGGTGCTGTTACAAATGAATTTGAACCTGTATCTTTTAAATCCAAAAAAGTAGACGGACTTTTTGCCTGTGGTGAAGTACTTGATGTGGACGCTGACTGTGGTGGATATAACTTGCAATGGGCATGGTGTTCTGGTTATCTTGCGGGAAAAAATTGTTCTGAGGAGATTTTAAATGTTAAGAATAAATGAGCTTAAAGTGTCACTTGATTATAGTGAACAAGATTTAAAAAAAGCTGCTGCACAAGCACTTAAATTAAGTTGTGAAAATATAAAGTCGCTGAATGTTGCAAAACAATCTGTTGATTGCAGAAAGAAAAGTGATATTAGATTTATATTTGCTGTTGATGTTGAAGTTGACGGAAACGAGGAAGATGTTTTAACTAATTGCGGTTCAAATAAAGTCAGTGTTTCTGAAGTGTTTAAATACTCCCTACCACCTCTTGTAAGGGCCTCAAAATTTCGCCCTGTTGTTGTGGGCTTTGGCCCTGCTGGTATGTTTTGTGCTCTAACACTTGCAAAAGCTGGTCTTAAACCTTTGGTTATTGAGCGTGGCCGTGATGTTGATACACGAAAAACAGACATAAGCAACTTTTGGCAAAACCGCATACTTGATGAAACCTCTAATGTCCAGTTTGGTGAAGGCGGTGCTGGTACATTTTCTGATGGAAAACTGACATCGGGAATTAAAGATAAGCGTTGCAGAGAAGTTTTTTTACAATTTGCAAAGCATGGTGCTCCACAAGAAATTTTGTATTCTTCAAAGCCACACATCGGAACAGACAAGCTCCCAGATGTTGTTAAAAATATTCGTAAAAGCATTATTGAGCTTGGTGGTGATATCTTTTTTGAAAGCAAGCTTGTTGATATTATTGTTGCTAACGATGTTGTACATGGCATAAGCTATGAGCAGGGCGGACATATAAACGATATTGAAACCGACTGCGTAATACTCTCTATTGGGCATTCTGCAAGAGATACTGTTAAAATGCTGTATGCCAAAGGCGTTAAGATGATGCAAAAACCATTTTCTGTTGGTGCTCGTATTGAACACCCTCGTGAAGTGATTGATAAAACACAATACGGAAAATTTGCAGGCCACAAGGCACTTGGTGCGGCTGATTACAAGCTTGCATGCCACCCACCTCACGGTAGAGGTGCATATACATTTTGTATGTGTCCTGGCGGAACTGTTGTTGCTGCGGCGTCTGAAAATGGCGGTATTGTCGTTAATGGAATGAGCGCATATGCAAGAAACGCAGAAAATTCAAACTCTGCAATATTAGTTGGCATTGAGCCCGCTCAGTTTCCTAGCGAACACCCTCTTTCAGGTATAGATTATCAACTACAAATAGAGCAAACAGCATTTAAGGTTGGTGGCGGTGATTATCGTGCTCCTGCACAGCTTGTTGGTGACTTTTTAGGTATGAAGGCATCCAAGTCATTTGGAAGTGTTAAACCAAGCTGCCCTACAGGAGTTGTGCCAAGCGATATACGGCTTGTTCTGCCACAAAAGGTTACAGACACTATGGCTACTGCAATTGTTGATATGAATAGAAGGTTACTTGGTTTTTCAATGCATGACGCTGTGCTAACAGCTCCAGAAACCCGCAGTTCTTCCCCTGTTCGAATTATTCGTGATGAGTTCTTGCAGTGCAACATAGGCGGAATTTATCCTTGCGGAGAAGGTGCTGGATATGCTGGCGGAATTATTTCTGCCGCTGTTGATGGAATAAAGTGTGCTGAAACTATTATGGCAGATGAGCATAATTATTAAATTTGTATAAATCACCGTTTTTTGTAAAGCATAACTTATATGGGGCGTGATTAGCTTTGTTTAAGATTGTAATTTATGGTGAATGCAACAAAAACTTAATTGGATTAAAGCTCTGCCGCACACTTTCACATTACGGCGGAGTTTTATATTTTTGTGGCGGAGATATTAGTGAAGTTTCTGTTGGAACTCCTTGCTTTATTGTTTATGAAACCGAATGTATAAACAGCCTGCAAGTTGAGGATGCTGTTATAATATTTAACAACAGCAAAAACGAAAATTGCCCAAAGATTACTTCATCATGCAATATATCATGTATTGTTAATTCTCAAGACTCACAAGCCCTTTCAAATCTTTTACCTATATCCCTACCTGCCATTGTGTATGGAATGTCTGCAAAGGACAGTATTACAATCTCTAGCATAAACGAAAACAGTGCCGTTATAAGCGTTCAGCGTGAGCTTGTTTTGCAAAGTGGTAAAATACTTGAACCTTGTGAATTTAAAGTATTAAACATTGAAAGCCTTGACAAGGACGATATACTCACAATATGCTCTGTACTTATTTTATTTGAAAAGTTTTGCGATGGAATAATTAAAATTTGATATATTTTAACAAGCAAATTTATAAGCCCAAAAAAGGCACAAGATACTTAGTATCCTGTGCCTTTTTATTTTTATCTTTGAATATCGTTAAGATGAAATTTCATTAAAAATTAATCATTAATTATTTAATAAAGCCTTGCTCTTTAAGGAACTGTGATGCAACACTTTTCGCAGGTTGTTGAAGTTCATCAACCTTATAGTTAAGTCCCATCATAACTTCGTTAGTTATTACATTTCCTAACTTTTCAAGAAGCGGAGCAATTTCTGGATATTCTTCCAAGGTTTCAGCACGAAGTATAGGCATTGCAAAATATGGCGGGAAAAAGCCTTTATCATCTTCTAATGTTTTGAGCTCAAACTTCTTTAACAAACCATCGGTTGAAAATGCATCAATAACATCCACCTCTTTATCTACCAACGCTGTATAACGAGGTGAGCTATCTAAAGCTATAGATTCACCCATCTTAAACCCATATTTGTTTTCCAAACCTGCAAGCCCATCATCACGGTTAAGAAACTCATATGTTGTTCCAGACTTTAAGTTTGAAGCAACCTTAGCAAAGTCACTAATAGTTTCGAGATTGTATTTACTTGCTGTTTCTTGTGTTACTGCAAGTATATAAGTGTTGTTAAATTTAAACTGCTGTAATGTTTCTATATTATACTTAGATTTAAGTTCACTTTTTGATACATTATATACTTCCTGAACATCACTGATTGGAGAATGTTTTAAAGTGTCAGTATATGCTGTTCCACTGTATTCAATATATAAATCTATATCACCTTTTTGCATTGCAGAAAAAGCAACCTGTGTGCCTGCCAAACTAAGTTTTCTATTAACGGAAATATCAGTATTAGCTTCAATTATATCGGCAACCATATTTCCTAAGATTACCTGCTCAGTAAAGTCTTTAGAACCAACTGAAATGACGCGTTCTTTTTTTTCGTTACCGCCACCAATCGAAGTAAAAATAAAGCTTGATGCAATTACTACAGCCGAAACTGCAAGAATAACTCTTTGTATTGTTCTTTTTCTCTTCTTTATAGTGTTATCGCCCTTTTGAAGGCTAATTGGTGTAACTAACTTTTCTACAAGTCCTAATAAAAAATCAACCATTAATGCAAGTACGCAAGCTGGAATTGCTCCCGCAAGAATCTGGTTATTGTTTACTGTACGGATACCTGAAAACACAAGATATCCTAATCCTCCAGCGCCAATAAAAGCAGCCATTGTCATAAGCCCAACGGCGGTTACGCAAGC
>RZYX01000045.1 GCA_009930155.1 Clostridia bacterium
GGCATATAAATAACTATTGTTTTACATTGTAAACATGTAACTATCAGTTATTTATTTGAATTTAAATAAAAAGCGGTGAATAATGCGGGTTAAAACATAGCTTTGTTGTTTGCTATGGTGGTTGAGTATAAAATGAATTGTCTGTGGTTTTAGGGAAATTTAAGTTTGACTTATTAAAAATACTAGAGGTGTTTATCTGCAAAATATGTGTCAATTGTTAAACACATAATTAATTATATTGGCTCCCATTTGAAGGGCTTTTAAACGTGTTCCGTAGGAGTTGTTATGCACCGGCTCGTCTTCCCATCCATCGCCCAAATCGGTCTCAAAAGTATAGAAGACAATTAATCGGCCTTGATGGATTATTCCAAAGCCTTGTGGTGGTTGATTATCGTGTTCATGTATCTTAGGCAATCCGGTTTTAAAATCGTATTTCTGATGATAAATCGGGTGTGTATATGGCAATTCTACTAATTCGATGTCGGGAAATATTCTTTCAAGTTCTGCTCTGATATATGGATCCATTCCGTAATTGTCGTCGATATGCAAAAATCCTCCCGAGAGAAGATAGTTGCGCAGATTTTCGGCTTCATAATCGGAAAAAACCACATTGCCATGCCCTGTCATGTGTATAAATGGATAGTTGTATATGTCGTTGCTTCCGGCTTCAACAGTAACAGGCTCGGGATTTATCCTTGTTCCTAAGTTTTGATTGCAAAAATCTATTAGATTTGGTAATGCTGTTGGATTGGCATACCAATCACCTCCTCCACTGTATTTTAATAATGCAATGCGATAAGAATTATCCTGCGAAAATCCCATAATAGAGATTGTTAGCAATAGCAATATTTGTATTATTATATTTTGTTTATTTTGCATATAAATTCATTTGAATTCCTAGTGTTAAAGGACTTCTTTTATACTCTATATTAAGATTAGAATAATTTGAAATCCATTTAGTTGGAGTGTAGCTCGCAATGATGGAAATATTACTATATGAAAAACGAATAAATCCGCCGTAGTCATAAGAATTTAAGTAATCAGAGTTTTTAAATCGCGCTGTTTGATTTAAATCTGAACTTTTTAATTTATACTCAATGCCTTTCCACAAATTATAATTGTAAAAACCTCCTAAATCAATAAAATATCCAAGATTGCGATAGGTTTGTTTGCCAAGATTAAAACGAAAATATAAACTTGCTCCAAAGGAGTTTTGATATGTTTTTATAGACGAATAAAAATTGGAAGGGTCAAATAAATACATTGAATTCTTTTCAATTCCGGATGTTCTGTTTGTGTATGCTATTTCGGCGCCAATATCAAAAAAATCTGCAAGTTTATATCGATAAGTATATCCAAATTTTAATGAATGTGATAATCCAATACTCTCAATTGATTTTTCAATTGGAATTGGTAAAGAGTATGATATAAAATAATAACCAAAATGTTTATCTGCACAAGACCATAGGGTTTCTGAGCCATATTTATCCTTTTCAAATATAGTTTCTGATGGATGTTGTGCATTGGCTAAACTTGTGATTATAATAAAGAAACAAATCAATATTATCTGTATAATTTTTGTTTTCATAGTCTACCTGATTTTGAGACAAAGTTAAGAAATTAAGCAAAGAAAAAAAAAGTGGCAAAAATTATTTACCACCTTTTTTTAACAAATCGTTATATCCACATAGTTTATTTTATTATTATTTTTTTGACAACCAAATTATCATCTATTGAAATATTTATAAAATATACTCCTGGACTCATTTCTAAATTAACTTCAGTTTTATTATCAGTCGGATAAATTGTTTGTATCGAACGACCTAGAGCATCTTTAACAGAAATTACTTCAGGGATGGTATTCGATTCAACAATAAAGATTCCGTCTGATGGATTTGGATAGACATTACATTTTACAGTAGATGAATTTTTAATTTCTGTTGAAACGGTTACTTCGGCAACACCACTTGCAAGACATCCGTTTGAATCAATAACGGCAACAGAGTACAAACCAGCACTTAAGTCATTAATTATCAAATCATGCATGTTATTTGACCAGTTAATTGTGTAGGGCTCAGTTCCTCCGGTAATTGTTAGAGCAATTTCTCCATCTGCTGCTCCCGGTCCAGATTCGTGAGTTATTTCAAAACTTAATACCGGTTTTTCGTTGACAACAATAAAGTCTGTTAGAGTAAGATTGTTGGATCCACCTAGGTTTGTAACAGTTAAAGAAACGGTATATAATCCCGGTTCGCTATAGGTATGGTTTGGATTAGCTTCTGAGCTTGTTGCTGAACCATCTCCAAAATCCCATTCCCATGTTGTTGGATTATTCGTACTTAAATCTGAAAACTGAACTGTTAAAGTTCCACAAGCCTCAGTATCGTCAGCGGAAAAGTTTGCAACAGGTGCGTCAATTCCTTCTAGTGCAACATTAATACAATCATACGCTTCACAACCGGCTGCTTCGATAACAGTAACACAGTATTCACCTGCACTTAAGCCACTAATTGTTTCTGTATCCAAACCACCTGTCCAGTTTATATTATAAGGAGTTTCTCCTCCAGTTATTGAAACAGTCGCAGTTCCATCATTTCCGGTTGCTAATGATTCTTGTGTCATGCTTAGAGATAATACAGGTGTTTCTCCAATAACAATCATGTCGGTTACAAAATAGTCATCACTTCCACCAGGATTGGTTACCGTTAATGTAACAGTATATGTACCAGGAGTGGTATATGTGTATTGTGGACTTTGCTCATCTGAAGTGTCACCATTTCCAAAATCCCAAGCCCAAGTTGCAGGCGAATTTGTACTTTCATCAGTAAACTGAACAGTAAGATTATCACAACCTTCAGTTACATCTGCAGAAAAACCAGCTATTGGTGGGTCGGGCATAATCTCAGTAATTATTATACAATCACTTGCTTCACAATTCGCAGCATTTTCTGTAACAGTTACACAATATTCTCCTGCAGGAAGGTCTGCATGTGTATAATTGTTTCCTGCAAAAGAATTTGGACCAGTCCAGTTATACCAGTATGGAGTACTCCCTCCTGTGGCGTTTACAGTAACACTTCCATTACTTTCATTATAATTTGCCTGAGTCATACTTAGGTCAATACTTGGTGTTTCACCTACAAATATGAATGAATATTCAATAGTATTATCACTTCCTGTTGCGTTAGTTACAGTGAGGGATACATCATAAGCGCCCGGTGCAGAATATGTATGAATTGGATTTTCTTCAGAACTTGTTGGAGAACCATCTCCAAAATCCCACTCCCATGAAGTTGGTACATTTGCACTTTCATCAGTAAACTGGACTGTTAAGTTATCGCAACCCAAAGTTTCGTCAGCTGAAAAATTTGCAACAGGAGCAACACCTTCAGTATCAACAGTGCCACATGCATAAGCAGTACATGAATTATGATCAGATAAGGTTAGACAATATGTGCCCCCTGATAATCCTGTTATTGTAGGATTTTCTGGATTTGGGAACTGCCATGTAAACGAATAAGGAGACGTGCCACCTAAAGGATTTGCCGTAGCTGTTCCATCATTTGCTCCCGGAGCAGATTCAGGTGTAGTTGTTACAGATACTGTTGGTGATTCTATTAAAGTAACACTAACATCATCTGCTGAAGTACATCCATTAGCATCTTCTACAACGACAGTATAAACTCCTGTTGATGTTGCCTCATACGTTTGACCACTCGCAACGCCTTGCCATGTATAAGTAGTATATTCAGTACCTGCATCAAGAGTAACTGTTCCATCACATGCACTTGTAAGGTTATCGCCAATGTCAACTTGTGCAGCATTATTTATTGTTACTGTAAAACTATTTTCTGCTGTGCAATTTGGCGTTGTTCCTGTTTCAGCAAAAATTGTTATTACTTGTGACTCTGTGATTATAGTTCCTGCTGGTAACAATGTTCCAAGATTATTAAAACACTGTCCATTGCTTAGGACAGGAATTGTATATGAATCACAGACTTCAACATCAGCAAGCGCATCAACGATTGGAGTTTCATTTATTGTTATATTAAAACTATTTTCTGCTGTACAGTTTGGAGTTGTTCCAGTCTCAGCATAAACATAAACAGTTTGGTCAGCAGTTATTTCATATCCAGCAGACACAGGATTTATTCCCCCCGATGACAAGAAATAATCTCCATTTGTAAGAGTTGGTAATGTGTATGAATCACATGCGGTAACATCAGCCGGAGCATCGACATCAGGAATTGAATTTATTGTTGCGGTAACAGGAGTACGAGAGCTGATACAATAATCACCTGTGGTCACTTCCCAATCATAGAAATAATAGTAAAATGCAAGGTTTCCTGCTGTATTATCATTAATACTTAGGATTCCTGCGACATCATATGGATATGATGATCCAGTTTGATTACGATATAGGTTTGGTGATCCTGGACCCATAAGTTTTAATCCGTTACCAATAGGAACATCAAAGTTAAGATCTATTCTAGATTCACCTGCCGGAATATTTATTGTAGTACTTTGAATTTCTACATCAGATGCATCGGTAAGGGTAATTGTTCTATCTCCAGCTGTTTGAGCATACACTTTAACAGACTTTAAAGTAAACTCCTGATAAGTGTCAAATATTAGTCCGTGTTGATTTGTATTGGTAAAATATCCACCTGTTCCATAATTATTATCAGGAGCTCCACCATAATTTGTTGTTGTATTATCAATTTCAGATTGCACATACAGTGTTGTTGTGTTTGAGAAAGTATTTGTGTAAGATGTTCCTGTAGTTACTTCTGTTCCACCAGTTGCTGCATCATACCATACTAAAGTTCCTGAACCGGAAGCAGATAATGTCAATGATGCTTCTCCACAAGATTCAACTCCCGCAGTAACAGGAGCATCAGGCATATCAACTACAATCATATCAACAATTTCATGAACATCACTACCGTACGCATTAGTTGCTGTCAATTCAACAGTATATGTTCCGTCTGCTGTATAAGTATGTATTGGATCCTGATCTGTGCTTAATGGAGAGCCATCACCAAAGTCCCATGACCAACTTGTTGCAGATAAAGATAGGTCTTCAAACTGAACAGTTCCGGTACAAGTGCTTGTAACATCAGAAGTAAAGTTTGCTGTTGGTGGATCTGTTGGTGAATAACATGAAATCTCTGCTACCCAACCATCTCTTGTTACACCACCATCAGAAACAAAATTCAAGGTCAAAGCTCCTGTTGGATCTGTTGATGTTATAATACCGCTAGCTCCAATTACAGTATAATCTGTATTACAATAAGTTCCTATCTCTGTTGCTGTTGTCTCACCATCATATATCGTTAAATAATCATAACACCCAGTACCATTTTCTTCTACATCAAATTCTGTAAAAGTTAACCTTACAAATGCTCCTGGGGTAGATGGATATATAGTTAATGTGTAATCCTCATTATCTGTATATTGACCATTTCCACCGGAATCTTTAAACAAGCCACTACATCTTGTAGCAGTACCGTTCGACATTAACAAATCAGCCTCAGTTACTGTAATATAACCAACTTTCGTTTCGGTGTTTCCACCATAAGTATTTGTTGCAGTTAGTACAACATCATAAGTTCCCGGCGTATTATAAACTATCGAAGGATTTTGGTCTGAACTTGTAGCCGGATTGCCTCCATCAAATGTCCATGACCAATTGTCAGGATTGTTTGTCGATAGGTCTGTAAAATTAATTGTTGTACCTTGTGGAACTGTTGTCTGATCTGCCTCAAATTCTGAAACTACAGGAACTGCAGGTGCTACAGTAATATAATTTTCTTTAAGCTCTGATACTGTACAACCATTACTTACTATTTCTAATGTTACATCATAAGTACCAGCTGCTGCGTATGATATGCCTGCAGGATTTACATCATTACTTGATGCCGGCGACCCTCCCTCGAAAATCCAGTTTCTGGAAGTGATAGTTCCTGTACTTGCATCAGTAAAATTAACTGTTTCTCCTTCAAATATATTAATTGATGAAGCTGTAAAATCAGGAGTCCCGGTTCCATCAGGAATCAATTGTATATCTAATCGTGTCGATACATCATTTGTAATTGTAACAGTATGTGTTTGTGTTTGATATCCGGCTAATGAAAATGTAAAATCATAAGTACCTTCATAAATTGGACGATGGTAATTACCAACAGGCGCAGATGAATATACTTCGGAATTATCTTTATCGTGGCCAATTATCTCAACTTTAACATCACCAAGCGGAGTTCCTGTACATGCATCAGTTACGACACCACGTAATCCATATAAAGCTTGTTCCATATAAAGCAACATCGCATCCTTATTGTAACCCCAGTATGTATTTAAGTATTCTGTTCCAAGCATTTTAGTATCTGACCATTCCAAAGTAACCTCCTGAATGTATCTGTAATAGTTCATGTAATCCTGACGTGTTCCAATAGCATAGTACCAATCAGCACCGTGGGTAACTCCTGTTGTATTATATGAACCATAATTCATTGTTCCGGGTCCTTCAAAATAGTTTGTTGGTGCATCTATTTCTACTTCATCAGCATAAACAAAACAAACATATTCCCACCAATTATGATCAGCATTAATGTTTTCCCAAGATTGCCATGTATCCCATGGGAAATTTATTAACTCTACTCCACCATGAGTATTTACAGACATAACAAAGTCTCGCTCAGCTGCATAATCCATCATACATTGTATTTCGGGTTGCAGAGTATAAGAGTCTCCGTTTAGGGTTGGGAAGTTACGATTTAAATCTATACCATTTGTATTTGCTCTGATTGCATTTGTCAAAACGGTTCCACTAGCGGAATTATTAAATGTTCCATCTGGATTTGCAAGTGGATTAATGTAAATTTCCATGTTTTGGACAAGATTAGTAACTTGAGGATCTGTGCCATAATTTGATAAAAGATAATCAGCCATTCTCAAGAGCAATGTATAACCGGTTGTTTCGTCCCCATGCATTGTTCCACTCCACCAAAATTCCGGTTCATCTTCATCTGTAGCAATATTATCGGAAATTGCTAAACAGATTATCGGCCAACCGTTTACAGAGAATCCAATTGTGTCCAAACGACATAATCCGGGATAATTATCAACAAAATCCTGCATCATTTGCTCATAAACAGCATGTGTAGGGTATCTGTCCCATGAAGCCATTTGAGCTGTGGTTGTAGCCATATTTATTATTTTTGGAGCATTATAGTACTCATAAACCGGAGTAAATTCAATACCGTATTCCAAAAATGTAGCAAACTCTTGTGGATTAGCATAGGCATAAACTATCTCATTTGAAAATTTGTCAATCGAAATTTGACGATTTAATTGAAACATGATTTCGTGCTCTGCAACCGGAAACGTAAAGTAAATTTCTCCTCTTTCGTCTAACTTTTGTTGAGCAAATTCAAGGTCAGCGTTTTGACTCATTACTAATGATGTTGTCAAAACCAAAAATAATCCTAAAGTAAAGTGTCTCATAATGTGTGTTTTAATCTTTTATTATTCTGAAAATAATTGTGTTGTCCTTTTTATCAATAACTTCAATTAAATATAATCCTTTTGAAAAACTCGAAAAGTCTATGATTTCTTTTTTATTGTCATCGGATTGAATGATGTAAATTATTTTACCACTAATATCTGTTATTTTAATTTTAGAGATTTTTTCTTCAGCCTCAATTACAATATTACCGGATGTTGGATTAGGGTAGGCAAACATGTTTGTGAGATTATTTGACGAAATACCTGTTTCCACAAAAATTTCTGTTTCAAAATCATCTGTTCCACATTCACTTGATGCAGTTAGTTTTACTGTATAATTTCCGCTTTGGGTGTAAACATGCGCTGGATTTATTTCTGTTGAGCTTGTCTCATCTCCAAAATCCCAAATAAAACTATCGGCTGCAGTTGAATTATTTGTAAAACTAATAGTCGATCCATTAGGAATATAGTTAAAATCAGCAATCGGTTCTTCGTTTATATATACTGTAACCGGGGTTTTTCCCGAGTAGCAATCGGGCAATTTTATGTTCCAATCATAAAAAAATGCATAATATCTATCGCTATCGTTCCACCAAACAACATTACTCTCATTTATTGATACAAGTCCTCCAATATTGTATGGATAAGAGAAGGTGCTCAAAACACCTGTGAATCCTCGATACAATCCTTGTGGATTAGAGCAACCCAGTTTTAAATTTTGTCCAACAGGGATGTCAAAATTTAGGTTGATAATTTGCTCACCGGCATCAATAAAAATATCTTCGCTATATATGTCGATTCCTTGTGAGTTCTTTAAATAGATTGTTCTTGTGGTAGCGCTCTGGGCATAAACTTTAACACTTGCAAGTTCACACTCCTGCATACAATCGAAGAGTAAGTAGTTGTTGTCCGATACGTAACTTCCGCCTTCTCCATTATCGGGTTCTCCTCCATTAAATTCATCACCAATTGTAATTTCCTGAATGTAGTAAGTGGTGTTTTCACTTAAAACCGGAGTTGTGTAACTAGTTCCGATATAAAATGATGACTCATCATTTACATTCTCGAACCAATGTGTTTCGCCACTTAGGTTTGGTTCTATTGTTACACTGCCTGAACTTTCGCATATTGCATAATCTGAAATGTTGTTTAATTCTGCTAACGCAATATCTATGTAAAACATTTGCCAAATCGAATCTTCGCCGTGTTCGTTTTCACCATATAGTTTTACCGAATATGTTCCGTTTTGCGAATATGCATGACTAGGGTTAATCTCTGTGCTAGTTGGTGAACCATCTCCAAAATCCCATAAATATGTCGTGGTTTCGGATGCTTCGGAGGTATTAATAAATTGAATCTCAGGATTACAATCGGCTTTTTGTACATTTGAGACAAAGTTAACCATTGGTGGAAGATTGTTAAGATTTACAAGCTGAACATCCAGAACGGTCTGTTCATAATTATTAATATCAACCATATAGGTTTTGGAGCGATAACCTTCACAAGAAAATGTAACATGATAGACGCCCTCATTCAACAATCTGTAATAATCTCCATGTAGAGGAAATGAATAAACATGAGAGTTAAAAGTGTCAAATCCATCAATATAAACCATTGCTTCGAGTGGTTGTTGGGTAATAGAATCAGTAACAATACCTCTTAAACCATAAGTAACTTGTTCGAGATAATTTAATAAGGATCGTCTGTTATATTCCCAATAATCAGGCAAGTTCGCGGCATCAAGTAGTTTTGATGTGCTTAATTCTAATGTTACTTCACGACAATGTGCATAGTAATTCATATAATCCTGACGACTGCCTGTAATTGTGTACCATGCATAGCCATTTGTGACTCCGTTATTTTGATCTGTTAAATAATAAGACGTTGAATATTCATGAGCAGTATCGGCGTATTCCCAACAAACAAATTCCCACCAATCGTTGTCAGAGGGTAATGTTGATTGTGTGTCGTATGGATAATTTAATAATTCTGCTCCACTATGAGAGTTTGCTGACATTACAAAATTGCGTTCGGTTGCAAAATTCATAAATACTACTGTCTCTAACCCGTAGTTGTTATCATCAGGATGATCTCCTGCAATAAAATCTTTGTAATTTCTGTTTAAATCAATATTATCTGCATTGTTTCTTGTTGCATCTGCCACTGTTGCATTTCCGCCGGCATAAGTGCCATCAGGATTAGCAAAAGGGTTAATATAAATTTGCACATTATCAATCAAATTAGTGATTTGCTCATCTGTACCATAGTTTTGCAAAATATGATCTATCAATCGTAAAAAAACCATTCCACCAATTAGTTCGTCACCATGCATCATACCTGTATAAAGAAACTCAGGCTCAGCTTCTTCTGTATCAACATTATCTGATATTTTAACAACTAGTAACAATCTACCATCTACTGAATATCCAATAGTGTCTAAAATACAAATTTCAGGATAATCTGTTGCGAAACTTTGCATCATTTCAACATAGACTTCGTATGTCGGATATCTGTCCCAGTTAGCCATTTCTAAAACAGTTGAAGCCATTGTTAAAGCTTTTGGCTGATAATAATCTGTAACTATCTCAAATTCTTTTCCTGTTTGAACAAATTTTTCAAATTCTTGATTGTTTGCATAGGCTTTTACCGTATTTCCATCGTATGAATCGACCGATAACATCTTTACAAAACCCTGAATTTCGTTTGGACTAGCGTTAAAAGTAAAGTAAATCTCTCCTCGACTGTCTAAAATAGTTTTTGCATCAACATTGTTATTTGTCTGTGAAAAAACAAATGAAGTTATACAAATGGTAATAATTACAAATAATGCTTTTCTCATTTCTTTTTAAAAAAATCTTCTCAAGATAGTAAGTATTGATTAAACTAACAATAAAAAACAACAAATTTTCACTAGACAACTCTTTTCAGACGCATATTATCAGCTTTTGGTTCAATAATATCCTTGTTTTTGTTAATTATTTTATAAAAAACATATTTAAAGTTATTAATTCGGTTAAAACAATTAAATTTGTAATAGAAAAAAATAGATATATGTCTGATGTTGTTATTCTTGGATCCGGAAATGTTGCAAGCCATTTTATTAAGGCTTTAAGCACTTGTGATATCAGAATTAGACAAATTTACAGTAGAAATTCACAAACAGCCGCCGATCTTTGTAAACTTGCTAAATGTGAATATGTTTCCAAGGTCGATGATATTGTTGCAGATGCCGATTTTTATTTTTTTATTATGAATGATGAGGCAAATGTTCATATTGCAAAGCAAATCTCAATAAATTCTTCGAGTATTGCCGTTCATACTGCGGGAAGTCAATCAATGAATATTTTTAATGGTTTAACAAACAATTTTGGCGTATTTTATCCTTTTCAGACATTTACAAAAGGTGTAGAAACCGATTTTACAAAAGTTCCGATTTGTATCGAAGCCTCAAATCCCGAAACATATTTAAGCTTAGACAGATTAGCGCACAAACTCGGTTGTAAAACGTTTAACATTGATGAGGCAAAACGTGAAGTATTACATTTGTCAGGAGTTTTTGCTAGCAACTTTATGAATCATTGCGTAAATATTGCGGAGGATATTTTGTCGGAAAACAATATCGATACTAGCATTATTATGCCTCTTTTGGAGCAAAGTCATTATAAAATAATAAATCATGGAGCAGAAGCTTCACAAACTGGTCCGGCTTTGCGAAATGATAATTATACAATTGAAAAGCACCTTAAACTTATCGAAAAAAACGAACAATATTCGGCAATATATCGGGTTTTAACTGATAGTATAAAGACAAAATTTAACAAATAAAAAAATAGTAAATGCACAAAGACTCATTAAGAAATCTTAATTTTAAAGAAATATTAAATGGTATCGAGGCCTTATTTTTCGATATCGATGGTGTGTTGTCTGCATCGGAAGTATTAATTTCGACTAACGGAGAATTGCAGCGTACAACAAATGTTAAAGATGGTTATGTCCTAAAATATGCACTAAAAAAAGGATTAAAAATATTTATTATTTCCGGAGGTCTTAATGTAGATGTGCAACGTCGCTATCAAAATCTTGGAATTAAAAATGTAATTATCGGATGCAAAAACAAACTTAGTGAGTTCGAAAAAATTGTTGCGAATGAAAAGCTCGACAAATCAAAAATATTATATATGGGTGATGACATTCCCGACTATCAGGTAATGAAAATAGTTGGATTGCCATGTTGTCCTGCCGATGCTGCATCTGAAATTAAGGAAATTTCACTTTATATTTCTGATAAAAAAGGCGGGCAAGGCTGTGTTAGAGATATTATCGAACAAATTATGCGGGCAAAAGACATTTGGATGTGCGACGACTCTTTTGAAACATAAAAACAAAATATTATGGGAACTTTTTTAAAGCTTATTCGATGGAAAAATATTCTTGCAGTAGCCGGAATCATGTTTATAATGAAATATGCTGTAATTGTTCCTGTTTATCAGTATTATGGAGTCGATATCGGACTTTCAAATACAGGTTTTTTATTCTTGATAATGACGGCTGTATTAATTATGGCCGGTGGGAATATTATTAACGATTATTTTGACCGAAAAACTGATATGATTAACCGTCCCGAACGCGTTTTGGTTGCGTTTAAAGTTAATAGACGAACTGCAATTTTTATGCACTCGGCATTTACTTTTCTTGGCGTAGTTTGTGGGTTTATTACTGCTTTTATCGCCGGAAAATTTATTATTGGATTGTATTTTATTTTTATCAGCTTTTTAATTTGGATATACTCCAACAACCTTAAACGGAAAGCATTATTAGCTAATATTACTCTTGCGTTTTTAACAACACTTATTCCGCTTTCTGTTGGAATTACCGAATATTATGCTCTAGAAAACTCTCTTTCCGAATGGACAATTGAAACCGCTCGTGCAATTAAAATATCGTTTCAGGTTATTATCGGATTTTCAGTTTTTGCTTTTCTCTTTAATCTTATTCGTGAATTAATTAAAGATTGTCAGGATTTTAGAGGCGACTACAAAACCGGAATAAAATCTGTTCCAATTATTATTGGCAGAAAAAATACAAACTGGTTGATTTCTGTTTTGGCACTTTTCTCTCTGATTACAATTGTGTTTATCTGGGAAGTGTATTTGTCGAAACTTATATTTTTTCAAAATAGTATTGTTGGAGATATATACATCTATATAATTCTAGGATTGCCTATTCTTATTTTGAGTGTACGTTCTGCATGGGGCGAAAAAATTGCTAAATATAGACGGATGAATACTTTAACAAAATTTATTATGTTTTTTGGAGTCTTATTCAGTTTAATTTTTAGTTTTGTAGTCTATGGTAAAATTTAATGCAGATAAAAATTACGAAATTCTGCTTGCAACTGCAAGTCCACGACGTCAAGAACTGTTAGCTCAAACAGGTATCCAATTTAAAATTGTGAAAGCTCCTGATATTGTCGAAGATTACCCAAAAAATTTGTATCGCGAGAATATTGCAACTTATCTTGCCGAAAAAAAAGCAGCAGCTTTTCAAGACTTAAACAAAAATCAAATTCTTATTACTGCCGACACTATTGTTTGGCTTAATGATATTGTTCTTGGAAAACCAACCGATTATTCAGACGCTTTTCAAATGTTGAAACTGCTAAGCGGGAAATCACATTATGTAATTACCGGAGTTTGTCTAAAATCCATAGAAAAAACAGAAACATTCTACTCCGAAACTCTTGTCAGATTCGCAAAGCTGGAAGATGAAGAAATTAGATATTATATCGAAAAATTTAAACCTTTTGATAAAGCAGGCGCTTATGGAATACAAGAATGGATAGGGAAAATTGGGATAGATTATATCGAAGGTTCTTATTATAATGTGGTTGGATTACCGGTGCAGATGCTATATAGAGAATTGAAGAAGTTCGGAGTACAAAGTTCTTAGTGCGAAGTTCTTAGTTGTAAATTGAGAGTTAAAAAGTTAAAAAATAATTATATTAATTGTGACAAATAAAGAGTTTGCAGAAAAGTTAGAAAAAAGAACATTGGATTTTGCAATCATGATTCTTAAGTTATGCGCTAAATTGCCTAATACCATTGAGGCTCAAGTGGTTAGATATCAACTTGCAAAATCTGGCACAAGTGTAGGTGCTAATTATAGAGAGGCTAACTGCGGACGAAGTAAAGCAGATTTTAAAAGTAGAATTGGAATATCAGAAAGTGAATGCAGCGAATCTGCTTATTGGCTCCAAATTATTTTGAGCATGAAATGGTTGGAAGACAATGAAGTCGTTCCAGCATTAGACGAAGCAAAAGAACTATTGGCTATTTTTAAATCTATCGGGAATAATTCTAAATGAAATATACATTAAATACATATAATACAACTATACCCGAGCAAGAGAATTGGATTAACTCCGAACTCCGAACTCCGAACTCCGAACTCCGAACTCCGAACTCCGAACTCCGAACTCCG
>RZYX01000186.1 GCA_009930155.1 Clostridia bacterium
CTATACAAGCCTTTTTGAGTGTGAATGTATAGAGTTTGCAAAAGATGAAAATTTTAAGGTTGATTTTGAAAGTCTTATAAAAACAGTTAATGAGTCAAATATCAGAATGGTAATTTTTTCAAATCCATGCAATCCAACATCTGTAGGCTTTTTAGCACAGGATGTAAAAAATCTTATTAAAAATACAAATGCATTAATAGTGCTTGATGAAGCATATATGGACTTTTGGAACCAATCACTTCTTTTAGAGGTACAGGATTATGATAATTTGATAATTTTAAGAACCTGTTCAAAAGCCCTTGGATTTGCCGCTGTGCGTCTTGGTTTTGCTATTGCTAACGATAAGCTTATAAATGCAATAAAAGCTGCAAAGTCACCATACAATGTAAATTCGCTTACACAGGCGGCATCAGGTGCGCTGATGTGCCACAGAGAATATATATTTGAAACAATACAAGTTATTGTTAGTTCGCTTAAAATGTTGTATGCTGAATTAAAAGAGATTGAAAAACAAGTGCCTGATAAAATAAAAGTGTATGAGTCAAACACTAATTTTGTGCTTGTAAAGACGGATGATTCTACACAGATTTTTGAACACTTAAAATCAAGTGGGATAATAGTTCGCAATATGGGCGGATATTTGAGAATAACAGCAGGCTCAGAGTTTGAAAATGAACAGGTTGTAAAAGAAATAAAGAAATTTTATAAGGTGGGATAAGCGTGAGAACAGCACAATTGCAAAGAAAAACTAAGGAGACAGATATAAATCTTAGCCTTTGCCTTGAAGGCGGAGAAGTAGATATAAATACTGGCATAGGTTTTTTTGATCATATGCTTACAGCTTTTGCTGTCCATGGTGGGTTTGGATTAAAAATTGATGCAAAAGGTGATTTGCAGGTTGATGCTCACCATACGGTGGAAGATGTTGGTATTGTTCTTGGCACAGCTTTTGCTAAGGCTTTGGGCGACAAAAGCGGAATAGTACGTTATGGAAATATGCTTATTCCAATGGATGAATCATTAGGCAGTGCAATTGTTGATATAAGTGGCAGGCCATTCTTAGTGTTTTCTGCAAATTTTGAGCAAGAAAAAGTAGGTGATTTTGACACCTGCCTCTGTGAAGAGTTTTTTAGAGCTTTTGCTTTTAATGCGGGGATAACACTGCATGCAGGTGCCATATACGGAAACAATGCTCATCATCAGATAGAAGCACTTTTTAAGGCACTTGCACATGCTTTAAAGGCAGCGGTGGAGCAAACAGATGGCAAAGTGCTTTCAACAAAAGGTTCACTCTAAATTTTTTCGGAGGTTTAAGATGATAATTTTTCCAGCAATAGATATTAAAGACGCAACCTGTGTAAGGCTTAGCAAGGGAGATATAAATACAGCTGAGCAGGTGGCACAAAGCCCCGTAGAAACTGCAAAAAGCTTTAAACAGGCTGATGCACATTGGGTTCATGTTGTTGATATTGATGGTGCCTTTTGCGGTAAAAGAGTAAACAGCGAGATTGTTGCAGAAATTGCAAAAACAAGTGGTTTAAAGGTAGAGGTTGGCGGCGGAATAAGAACAATGCAGGATATAGACTTTTATATTGAAAATGGAGTTAGTAGAGTAATTCTTGGTTCTGTTGCGTTGTCTAATCAGCAACTTGTAATCGATGCTGTTAATAAATATGGTGATAAAATAGCAATTGGAATAGATGCAAAGAACGGTAAAGTAGCGGCAGAAGGCTGGATAAAGGACAGTTCAGTTGACTATATAGACCTTGCAAAGCAAATGGAAAAAGTGGGTGTAAAGTGCATCATCTTTACAGACATTTCAAGAGATGGAATGCTCACAGGCCCAAACACGCAGCAACTGAAATCACTTAATGACGCTGTATCATGTGATATTATTGCAAGTGGTGGAGTAACAAATATAGATGACATCAAAGAACTGCGTGATAGCGGACTTTATGGTGCAATTTGCGGTCGTTCAATTTACAAAGGAACGCTTGATTTAAAAGAGGCAATTTCTATTTGCCTATAAAAATACAAATAAACGCTACTTAAATGAAATGGAGTTTTGAAAATGGATTTAGATAAGTTCTTTATAAAAAGTGAGCTTATTCCATCAGTCGTGATTGATGATGAAGACGGAGAAGTTTTAATGCTTGCATACATGAATAAAGAGTCACTACAAAAAACTTTTGAAACGGGATATACATGGTTTTTTAGCCGTTCAAGGCAAAAACTTTGGAACAAGGGAGAAACATCAGGGCACACACAAAAGGTAGTTAGCATAAATAGTGATTGTGATGATGATACTTTGTTAATTAGAGTAAAACAAAAAGGCCCTGCTTGCCATACTGGAAACAGAAGTTGCTTTTTTAATAATATTTTTGAGGAGGAAAACTAATGCAGGATGTATTTAAGGATTTATACGAAATAATATATGATAGAAAGCAAAATCCACGAGAGGGTTCATATACCTGTTATCTTTTAAAGCAGGGAACAGATAAAATACTTAAAAAATGTGCAGAAGAATGTGGCGAAACAATAATAGCTGCAAAAAATAAGGAAAATTCAGAAACAGTTGGAGAAATCAGCGATCTTTTATTTCATCTCATGGTGTTAATGGTAAACGAGGGTATACCTCTTGAAGATGTTATAACCGAGCTTGAACAACGCAGAGAAAAGCAAAGAAATCTTAAAACATTTCACAAAGTAGATAGAAATACATAATAATTGGTAATATTTGTTACTTGCTAAAAAGGCATTGATATAAGTGTATATCAATGCCTTTTTGTTATAATTTTGAGATTATTTGCACAAAAAAGACCTCCAATTTGCTGTGCACCCTGTTTAACGGACACGAAATAAAAGGCTCTATCATAGAATATCTTTGATTTTCTTGAAATAGCTTTAAATTGCTAATGACTGACATC
>RZYX01000187.1 GCA_009930155.1 Clostridia bacterium
AGGTAACAGACAATAAATCTGGACAGCTTCGGCTACCGAATCCTCCAAATTCCAGAAATTGTTTTGTAAGACGGGGAATCTCTTTGTTTATGTATGGTGGGCTTTTGAAATTGAAATAACAATCCTTATACTTAGGGTTATAAGAATACTTGAAGGGCAGATCGTCCATCAGGTATGGAAATGCACTATATTGTTTTAGTGGCAATGATGGCTCCCAAACCATTGATTCAATGCGTGATTCAATAGATTCGTTCCCATTATTAAAACGATCAACATACCAAGGTACGTTTTTATAATAGGTGGTAGTAGCCCATTTGCCATTATAATTATCAAGCCAAAAAGCCCCGTTTGCTGCATGCCCTGCAGATAGTATAGCACTATTAGCATCCGGTGCGATCGAATATACGTCACTTCGCCCGTTTGATGCAATTTTCAGCTCATCTCCAATGGTAGAGCTGATAAGGTTTTTTGGGGAGTAATTATCGTGCGTGTAATTGCCTAGAAAAGCCGGGTCATACAGACAAGGCAATTCCTTATCTTTTTCAAAATCGTAAATGCTGTCTCCTGTAATTCCATGAAAACAAGGATTGGTCCCTGTAAAAAGTGTAGCAAATGCTGAGGCCTGATCTACGTTTGAAAATTCAAAACGAATGTTTTTATATACGAGTCCTTCGTTTAGCAATCGTTTGAATCCACGATCTCCAAAAGTATTGTAAAAATATTCTATATAATCACCTCTAAGCTGATCCACCGTGATGCATACCACCAATTTAGGCGTTTGTTGTTGCGCCTCCAGATTGGTAATTGCTAAAACCGCAATCAGAGATGTAAGGAATCGTTTCATTAATAAATCTTTTTTATGATATAAACACTATATCCAGACCTCATCCAAAGCGTTAGTACCAAAGGGATAAAGGCTGTATTAAACTGCTGAGGAATGATGTACCATCCAATAAGCAGGAGTGTTAGCGCTGCAAAGTTAATAAAATGATAATAATAAGCAGCCTTATTCAGTTTTTTTACTGAAAACAATATCACTCCAATCAGATGAAAGGGGTGAAGCCAAATAAGCGACCAATTCGGGTTGGTAGCAGGATGCGTTGATATAAAGCTTAGAAAAAAGAGAATCAAACCTGCTATGCCGGCTATTGAAAACAATACAATGTCGATACCTCGGAAGATTTTTTTCCTTTTGAATGCTATAATGGTTAGTGTTGTAACTGCCAGTAATAAACTTATGGACACAAACAGAGGCGAAAATAAACTTGGGCTACTCTTATCAATATCTTTATTTTCTTCAATTAAAACAGACGAAGATTGTACTAATTTGCGGCTTTCACCAGAGGGAGTGCTAATGGTAGCCTCATCAAAGGCAGAAACAAGATATAATGGTAAGAACATTTGTTCACGGATGGTGGTAATGCGGTCGGTCGGACTTCCCAAGGCCAGATCGCAACCGAAGGTATACCAGTAATGGTTACGTGTGCAATCATTGATCAGGTCCCTGAACGTAAGTTTGTTTTTATTATCTTTATAGTTTATTTTGCCCTCTACTGCTTTTTCTACCAAATCTCTTGGTTTAGTCGAGCAATTATCAAAAAAGAAATTATAGCGATACGTTCTATTTTGTGGCTCGTAGTTGACAATCAATGCTTGCCATAGTTTTTCTTTTTCTACCTGATTCAAGTTTAATGCCTGTTCTACTACTTTACTACCCCTCATCTGATACTCTATGAAGTAGTTTTGAAAGTTGTCAACCCCAAGCTTGTAATCTGTCTCTCCTTTGGCAAACCTATAGATGAAGTTAGGAGTATGGAAATCAAAGATTCCGTAATTAAAAACAAGGTCAATGTTTTGAGCTGGGTCTAATATCCGGATTGCTGTATGTCCGTAAAGAGTGAATACCTCTTCGTCCGAAGGATAGCTCGTTAAAATACTTATGCGTGATTCCTCACTTAAAGGAAGCTGAGCTTTAATCGGTAAAATCAAAAGTAGAAAAGAGATAATAAACAGATATTTTTTCATCGATCGATAATTTTCAGATGCAAATGTATGTTTTATTTTTTAAATCATCAATCTCGCAGAAGCATCATATTGACCTTTTTACAAATTAGAATTTATATGAATTTGAAGTAAATACAGACTTATTAGTAAAAAAAAGAGGTTAATCGCAAAAATATGTGTGTTATGTCGTCTATTTTGCTTTTCTTTGTGCAAAATATCAAACAAGTGAATCTGATTATTGAACAAGGAAATTCATCTGCCAAGGTAGCCATATTCGCTAATGGACAACTAAAATCGTCATTTGTTTTCAAACATTTTGATGTTTCGGTTGTTCGTTCTCTTTTTGAAGAGTTTGATCTTGATCAGGGAATATATTCTACGGTTGTAGATGTAGATCCTGAAATTGCAAGCTTTCTTAAAGGTAAGTTGCGTTTTTTTTTGTTGCTTGATGAAAATGTGAAGTTGCCGGTTAAGGTTTCCTATAAGACACCCCAGACATTGGGGAAGGATAGATTGGCTGCTGTTGTGGGAGCCAATTATTTGCAACCAGGGATGGATTTGTTGGTTATTGATGCTGGAACTGCTATTACTTATGAAGTAATCGAGGCTTCAGGTACTTTTGTAGGTGGTAATATCTCTCCGGGGATGTCTACCCGATTTAAAGCGTTGCATGCATTCACTAAGAAATTGCCGTTGCTTAACGAACCAGAAGATGTTTTATTTATTGGAAATGATACTGAATCGGCCATACAATCTGGGGTAGTAAATGGTATAATTTTTGAAATGGATGGCTATATAGATTCGTTAAGAATAAAATATCCCTCTCTTTTGGTTTTTTTAACGGGTGGGCATTCTTTTTATTTTGCACGGAAACTAAAAAACGCGAACTTTGCGGACATTAATTTAGTGTTTACA
>RZYX01000188.1 GCA_009930155.1 Clostridia bacterium
ATTTACATTAATATAATAAATTTATATATAAAAGTAATATTTTGATAAAATTATAAAGTATCAAAAAGTTTAAATAAAAAATAAACGGTGTTGCAATTTAAATCTGCAACACCGTTTATTCATTATTTTATATTATCTAATATTTGCTCAACCGTTTTTTCAACACTACTATCTATTGTTTGAATAGTTATATCTGCATACTCTTCATAAAATGGTTTGCGAACTTTAAAGATATCGCATGCAGACTCACCTTTTTTACAGGCTATTCCTCTTGTGGCAATATTATCAAGCCTTTTTTCTAGCACATCACACTCAACATAAAGATAAATTATTTTACCAAGTGACTTTAAATGCTCCATCGCATTTTTTCTAAGCACTGCACTTCCACCAGTTGCAACAACTGTATTATCACAATAAAGTTCAGTTATCGCCTGCTGTTCTATTTCTAAAAATGTTTCCAAACCATCATCGTCGATAATATTTTGAAGTAATTTACCTTGATTGCTTTGAATTATCAAATCAGTGTCAACAAAACTCATACCAAGAGTTTTTGCAAGCACAACTCCAATTGTACTTTTGCCAGATGCTGGCATACCAATTAGTATAATATTACTCATATTGAAATTTCATGGGCAAGACGATAAGTATCCATATCAATATTTTTTGTCATTGCCAACGCTTCTTCTATATCATAATCTACTATGTTGCCATCTTTAGATGCTACAACGCAGCTTCTTTCTGTATCTCTCATAAGTCTTGTTGAATAATTTCCCATTTGGCTTGCAAGAACACGGTCACGAACAGTTGGAGAACCACCACGCTGAACATGTCCAAGAATTGTTGTTCTTGTCTCTACGCCTGTCTTAGCTTCTATACGCTGTGCCATTTCTGCAGCATCACCAACGCCCTCTGCCACAACAATTACAAAGTGCTGTTTTCCATTTTCAATTGTTCTTCTCATTCTTTCAATAACATCAAGGTCGAAATTATATTCAAACTCAGGGACAAGAATTGATGTTGCACCAACTGCTATACCTGCATAAAGAGCAAGATAACCTGCTGAGCGACCCATAACCTCTATTATACTGCATCTGCTATGAGATTCTGTTGTATCACGCACACGGTCAACCATCTGCATTATTGTATTCATTGCTGTGTCATAACCGATTGTTTCATCACTGCAAGCAATATCATTATCAATAGTTCCAGGAATACCTATGCAAGGAATGCCCTTTGCTGCAAGATCCTTTGCTCCTCTAAAAGAACCGTCACCACCAATTACAATAACACCATCTATACCTATTTTACGGCATACATCTGCAGCCTTTTGTTGACCTCTATCAGTCATAAATTCCAAACTGCGAGCGCTCTTAAGTATTGTTCCGCCGCTTTGAATTATATTTGAAACACTTCTTAAATTCATTTCGTAAATATCGCCTGTCATAAGACCTTCAAAACCACATCTTATGCCGTAAACCTTCATTTCATTTTCAATAGCAGTACGAACAACAGCTCTTACTGCTGCGTTCATTCCTGGAGCATCTCCACCACTTGTTAAAACACCTATTGTTTTCATAATATTTCCTCCTATTTGTACGGGATATTAAAAGTATCGCACTATATTGGCTTTGTGTCAAGTCGACAAAACAATGCAACATTCACTGTATTACTACATTTTCATCGCCTAATATCTTGCGAAGTTCATTAATCATTGGCTCATTAACATCAACAAAGCTTGAATTTTTTGACTGTTCATAACTTTTAGTGTCTGTATAATAATAATACAGTGGTGTACTTCCCCCCAATATACTTATTATATTATCTACTTTTTTCTTTTGTTCACAAGTCGCATTTGGCATTCTCAAAAACAAACCTTTTTTCTTTTTAATATGTGTTTGTGGGGGTTTTGTATGATTTTTTAATGATTTATTATTAGCTTGCCCATTTGCCATCTCTTGTGCTTCTTCCAGAGTTGGGCAAGCAGAGATAAATTCGCACATTATTTTTGGTGCTTCATCTTCTCTTATACTTAATCTTCCACGCAATAAAATTACGCTTCCCTCGTTTAAAAGCTGAACATTTTCTGTGTATATGCGAGAAAAAACTATAACATCCATTGAACCATAAATATCTTCAACACTCAAGTATGCCATTGTCGAGTTATTCTTTGTTATTTTTTTACGCACACTTGAAATTATACACAACAACTTAACAATACAATTATCTTTGTATCTACTTATAAAATCTTCTTCTCCTGATTTTATAAGTTCAGTAGTTTTTGCACTCTTTATAATTTTTGAAATTTCACTGTAATCCTGCATTGGATGACCCGATATATAAATACCTGTGGTTTCTTTTTCAAGCTTTAATAGCTCTTGTCTTGGCAATTCTTGTGCATTTGGTGGAATTGGCTCTTGATAACTTTGAAGCGTTGAACCAACATCAAAAAAGCCAAGCTGACCGTCGATATTCCTGCGTTTTTCGTTATCTAAATTTTGTAAAACTTCGGGCATCATAAGAAGCATCTGCCTTCTGTTTGTTCCCAAATCATCAAGTGCTCCACACTTAATAAGACTTTCAATTGCTCTCTTGTTAAAATCTTTTCCATAAATCCTCTTACAAAACGAATAAAATGATGTGTACTCACCATTTAGCTTACGCTCTGCAATAATTGAAGATATAAAATTTCTACCAATATTTTTTACAGCAAGTAATCCAAACTGAATTGAATCATAATTAACCGTAAAGCCATGTTCACTGTTGTTTACACTTGGTGGGAGTACTTTTATTCCTAACCTTGAACACTCTTCAATATATTCTGAAACTTTATCCGAACTATCCAAAATGCTTGTTAAAAGAGCAGCCATATATTCGCATGTGTAATGGCACTTTAGCCACGCGGTCTGATATGC
>RZYX01000046.1 GCA_009930155.1 Clostridia bacterium
ATGCCATTACAAGCAAATCTGCCGATGCTTTACTTGCCGAATAAGGCGAAGATGTGTGTATTGGTGTTGTTTCGGTAAAAAACAAATCAGGCCTATCAAGAGGCAAATCACCATACACTTCATCTGTTGAAACCTGATGAAATCTTGAAATACCAAACTTATTAAACGCATCAAGAAGAACAGATGTGCCTATTATATTTGTCTTTAAGAACACCTCTGGAGTATCTATTGAGCGGTCAACATGTGACTCTGCCGCAAAATTTACAACGGTATCAAACACCTCTGTTTCAAACAGTTCATAAACAAATTCCCTGTCTGTTATATCCCCTTTTACGAACTTGAAGTTTTCATTTTTAAGTATAGGAGCAAGTGTGGCAAGATCACCCGCATAGGTAAGCTTGTCAAGGCAAACTACTTTACAATCCTTATGATTTTCAAGCATATAATAAATAAAATTACTGCCAATAAATCCAGCACCGCCGGTTACCAATATCTTTTTCATAACATTCTCCATTTTATTTGAAAGTTTTATAATTTATAATCTATAGGCAATGAAGCCTTTGCATTCAAATCCATTTGAGCAATATTACCGCTTAAAAACTCGTAATATCCCTGTGCTCCAACCATCGCTGCATTATCTCCACAAAGTGAAATCTCGGGCATGTATAATTGCCAGCCATTACGCCTGCATATTTCCCCACACCTTGCACGAAGCATAGAATTTGCAGAAACTCCACCAGCTAGTGCAATTTTGGTATATCCATAACGCTTTGCAACTTTTTCTAAATTTTCGGTAAGACAGTTTACAACAGCATTTATAAAAGATGCGCCCATATCTGCAACCTCTATCTTTTCTCCTTTTTGCTCTGCATTATGAATTGTGTTTATAACCGCAGTTTTAAGCCCAGAAAAGCTAAAGTCATATTCACTGCCATCAACTCTAGGGTGTGGCATTTTATAGGCGTTTATGTTGCCACCTTGTGACGCTTTATCAAGATTAAGCCCACCAGGATAAGGAATACCCATAGCTCTTGCTGCTTTGTCAAGTGCTTCTCCAGCCGCATCATCCCGAGTTTTACCGATTATATTAAAGTCTGTATAATCCTTAACTTCTATTATATGGCTATGCCCACCTGAAACAACAAGGCATAAAAATGGTGGTTTAAGTTCGCTGTGCGTTATATAGTTTGACGCAATATGCGAACGAAGATGATGAACAGGGACAAGTGGTAGTCCCGTGGACATGGAAAGTCCCTTTGCAAAATTCACTCCAACCAAAAGAGCACCAATAAGCCCAGGTGCATATGTAACCGCCAATGCATCTAAATCAGACAACTCACAATTTGCAGCTGCAAGAGCCTGCTTAGTTATGCCCACTATAGATTCAGCATGCCTTCTGGATGCTATCTCTGGAACTACTCCACCGTATAATTTATGTTCTTCAACTTGTGATGCAATAACACTAGACAGAACATTTCTGCCGTCTTCAACAACTGCCGCCGCAGTTTCATCGCATGAACTCTCTATAGCAAGAAGCTTCAAATTACTTCCCCCTCTTTAAAGCTTTTATAAAAGTTTTTAGTCATTATAACTCCATCTTCTTGTGGACTTTCATAAAACTTTTTTCTGATTCCCTGTGGTTCAAACCCAAGCTTTTTATAAAGCCCAATTGCCACAAGGTTTAACTGCCTTACCTCTAGCGTTATAAAACTTGCGCCATTTTCCCCTGCACTGCTTAATGCTGCTTTTAAAAGACTTGTACCAATACCTCTACCTCGGCTATTTTTGCTCACCGCAATATTTGTTATATAACATTCATCAAGCACTGTGTGTGTGCCAATATAGCCCACCACACAACCATCACTGTGTGCTACAAAAAACTTTGCAAGAGGATTTGAAAGCTCGTCTTCTATGCTCTTTTTTGACCATGGAGAAGAAAAGCACTCACACTCCAAATTAAAAATGCCTTCAACATCCTGCTGGTTCATTTCTAATATTTCCATAAAAATTAACCCTTTGCACCATACCATGTTTTATCACTATGGACATCAACGGTCATCGGCACTTTTAGCTTGCATGCATTTTCCATCTCTTCTTTTAAAATCTGCGATGCACGCTCGCACTCCTGAATAGGTGCTTCTACTATCAATTCATCATGTACTTGAAGTATAAGTCGGGATTTCATACCCTCGTTTATAAGCCTTTGATACACTCTTACCATAGCTATTTTTATTATATCCGCCGCAGTACCCTGAATTGGCATATTCCTTGCCACTCTTTCTCCAAACGCTCTAAGCATACCATTTGATGCTGTAAGCTCTGGCAAATATCTACGACGATTAAAAGTTGTGGTTACATATCCATTTTGCCTAGCATTTTCTACAACTGTATCCATATACTCACGAACACCTGAATAATGCTCTAAATAACCCTTTATATATGTGTCTGCCTCTGCCCTTGTAACTCCGATATCCTTTGCAAGTGAAAAAGCACCAATACCATAAACAATACCAAAGTTAACAGCCTTTGCCCTACTTCTCATCATCGGTGTTACCATTGAAATGGGCAAACCAAACACCTGTGATGCTGTTATTGTGTGGATGTCATCATCATTCAAAAATGCATTTATCATAACTTCGTCATTTGAAATATCTGCAAGCACCCTAAGCTCAATTTGTGAATAGTCCGCATCAACAAGCACATATCCTTCTTTAGCATTGAAGAACTTGCGAAATTCTCTTCCTATTGGTGAGCGTACGGGAATGTTTTGAAGATTTGGTTCTGTTGATGATATTCTGCCTGTTCTTGTTTCTGTTTGATTAAGTGTTGAGTGAATTCTGCCATCTTTTGCTATTACTTTTAGCAAGCCATCACAATAAGTTGATTTAAGTTTTGCAAGAGTTCTGTATTCCAAAATATCGGCAACAGCTGGATGCATATGTGCAAGACCCTCTAAAACATCAACACTTGTGGAATATCCGCTTTTTGTCTTTTTCTTTGCTGGCAAGCCAAGCTTTTCAAACAAAGCTACTCCAAGCTGTTTTGGCGAGTTCAAATTAAACTCATAACCAACCTGCTCATATACTCTTTTTTCTATCTCTGCTATCTTTTGTGCAAGCTCATTTCCAAAGTCGGTTATGCCTTGCCCATCAACCTCAAAGCCTATTCTCTCCATTGATGCAAGAACCTTAGCCAGTGGCACTTCAATATCATAAAGCAATGATTGCTGATTGTTTTGCTCAATTATGGCACCTAGTGTGTTGCAAGTTGAAAGCAACAATGCCGCTTGCTGTACCTTTTCATTTTCAGATTGCACTGATACCTGTGGCACATTGTACTCTTGTGAAAGACGAACAATATCATATCCGCTAGCAGACGGATTAAGTATATATCCCGCCAAAGATACATCCATTTTTACATTTTTTATATCTATATTATTATCAAGACAAAATTTAAACAGCTCTTTACTATCTGCTGTATATTTTTCTATTTGCTCATCAGATAAAAATTTTGCAACAAATGATATAAACTCCATATTTGTGTTGCTTACAATCACTATTTTTGAATCTATGCAAAAGTACATATCTGTAATCTGTCCGTTTTTATATTCTATTATGAAATATGCTTTTAAATCCTGTTTTATGCTTGCAAGAAGAGAATTATAATCCATACACTCTTCAATTGCCATACTTTTTACTTTTACTTTCTCTTTTTCTTGATTTCCAATCTCTCCATTTGATTTTACGCCAAGCCTTTCAATCATCCCAAACATTTCAAGCGATGCAAGAAGCTTAAGTGAACTTTCATTGTCTACGCTGCCTTGAATATAACTTTCAACTTGGGTATCTATTGGCACTTCTAAATATATTTCTCCAAGCTTACGGCTTAAATATGCCATTTCCTTGTCCTTTTTAAGCTTATCCTTAGTGCCTTGCTTTATATCAAGCGTGTCAATATTTTCGTATATATAATCAACATTTGAAAATCTTAAAATAAGGTCGGATGCTGTTTTTTGTCCAACTCCTGCAACACCTGGAATATTGTCTGAGCTGTCACCCATAAGTGCTTTTATTTCTATAAGTTGTTTTGGCTCAACGCCATATTCTTCTTTTATCTTTTCTGTATCATAACGGATTGTTTGTGGTTTTCCCATTTTTGTAGATGCAAGCAAAACTATAGTGTTATCACCAACAAGTTGCAAGCTATCCCTATCACCTGTTGCTATATAACAGCAATCATTACCCTTACAGGAAGCAGAAAGTGTGCCTAAAATATCGTCAGCCTCATATCCCTCTTTCTCAACTATTGTGTAGCCGAGTGCCGTTAAAAGCTCTTTTAAAATTGGCATCTGCTGAGCAAGCTCTGGTGGCATACCTTTTCGTTGTGCCTTGTAACCATCATACATCTTATGCCTAAAAGTTGGTGCTCTTAGGTCAAATGCTATTGCAACTGCATCTGGCGAATATTCATCCTTAAGCTTTGTAAGAATATTCATAAAACCATAAATGCCATTGGTAAATCTGCCATCCTTTGTTGTTAGCAATTTTATGCCATAAAAGGCTCTGTTTAATATGCTATTACCGTCAATTGCAAGAAGCTTCATAGTGTCGTCCTTTCAGGGATATTAAGCTATAAAATTATCCGAAATATTATATCATTAAATATAAAATATTGCAAATTGTTGGGTTTATGCTAAAATATATTAAATCGCTGATTTTTAGCGGTTTTTATAAAGTGAGGTGTAACTTTTGAATATCGGAAATGTTAAGATAGATGGCTGTGCCGCTCTAGCTCCAATGGCTGGGGTTGCGGACAGAGCTTTTCGTGAAGTCTGCGTTGGTTATGGTGCTTCATATGTTATTGGCGAAATGGCAAGTTCTAAGGGAATTACTTTGTCTGACAATAAAAGTACGGAGCTTTTAACCGTTTATGACATCGAGCGTCCTGCGGGTATTCAGCTATTTGGTGACGACCCAAAAGTCGTTGCTCAGGCAGCTGTAAAGGCAATGGACTTTACCCCTGATATTATTGATATAAACATGGGCTGTCCCGCTCCTAAAGTCGCAAGCAATGGCGGTGGCTCTGCACTACTTAAAAACCCGCAGCTTGCACAAGAAATCGCACAAGCTGTTGTGCAGATTGTTGATGTTCCTGTCACCGTTAAAATTCGTTCTGGCTGGGATTTTGATAATATTGTTGCAGTTGAAATGGCAAAGCGAATGGAAAGCGTTGGCGTTAGTGCAATCACCGTTCACGGGCGTACAAAAATGCAAATGTATGCTCCACCAGTTAATGTTGATATTATAAGTCAGGTTAAAAATGCCGTATCTATACCCGTTATTGGCAATGGTGATATTGTTGACGGTATAACCGCCACAAAAATGTTTGAAGACACTAATTGTGACCTTGTTATGGTTGGCAGAGGTGCCCTAGGCAGACCTTGGGTATTTTCCCAAATCAGTGCATATAAAAATCATGGCGTTATTTTACCTGAGCCACCTGTTTCTGAACGAATGATGGTTATGATACGACACATACGCAAACTTTGTGAATACAAGGGTGATTATATTGGCATGCGTGAAGCACGCAAACACGCCTCATGGTATATCAAAGGCATGCGTGGTGCGGCAGGCTTTAGGCAAGAAATTGGAAAGCTTGAAAAAATGGAACAACTTGAAGAGCTTGCATATAAAGTTGTTATGCTATCTAAGGATGATGAATAATCCTTGAAAACCACATAGAATATAGTATATACTGATTTTATGCAATACCTATCGGCGATGTGCTGATATTAAATGATATGTTTTATAATTTAGGAGGAATAGGCTTGAATAAGGGCAAATACTACATTACCACTGCCATCGCTTACACTTCTCGTAAGCCACACATAGGAAACACCTATGAAATTGTTATGACAGATGCACTTGCAAGGTACAAAAGAATGCAAGGCTATGATGTTTTCTTTTTAACTGGAACAGATGAGCACGGTCAAAAAATCGAGGAATATGCAAAGGATTCTGGCATTTCTCCAAAAGAATATGTTGATAATGTTTGCGGTGAAATTCGTGAAATTTGCGATCTTTTGAATACTACTTACGATAAGTTCATCCGCACTACTGATGATTATCATGAGGCGGCTGTTCAAAAGATTTTTAAAAAGCTTTATGAGCAAGATGATATTTATAAAAGTGAATACGAAGGTCTTTATTGCACTCCTTGCGAGTCTTTCTGGACTCAATCACAACTTGCTGACGGAAAATGCCCTGACTGTGGCAGAGAAGTAAAGCCAACAAAAGAAGAAGCTTATTTCCTTAGGCTTTCAAAATATCAAAAACAACTTGAAAAATATATTGAGGACAACCCTGATTTTATCTATCCTGAAAGCAGAAAAAAAGAAATGATAAACAACTTTATCAAACCTGGTTTGCAGGATTTATGCGTTTCCAGAACATCTTTCAAATGGGGTATCCCCGTTGATTTTGATGATAATCATGTTGTTTATGTTTGGATTGATGCTCTTTCAAACTATATTACCGCCCTTGGTTACAGCCCAGACGGTTCAGGCGAGCTTTATAAAAAATACTGGCCTGCTGATGTTCATATCATTGGCAAGGATATTGTACGATTCCACTCAATTTACTGGACTATTATGCTTATGGCTCTTGGCGAACCTTTGCCAAAGCAAGTTTTTGGTCACCCTTGGCTTTTATTTGGCAACGATAAGATGTCAAAATCCCGTGGAAATGTTATTTATGCTGATGACCTTGTAAAGCTTTTTGGTGTGGACGCTGTTAGATATTATCTGCTGTCCGAGATGCCATATACATCTGACGGTTCAATAACATATGAAACCATCATTGAACGCTATAATTCTGATCTTGCAAACACTCTTGGCAATCTTGTTAACAGAACTATTGCTATGTCAAACAAATATTTTGACGGAGAAATTTTACCTGCTTGTGAAAAAGGTGAGTTTGATGAAGAACTTTCAGCACTTGCCGTTAACACAGTTGCAAAAGTTGAAAGTCTTTTGGCAGAGTACAGAATTAGTGATTCTTTGGAAGCTATTTTAAATCTTGCAAAGCGTAGCAACAAGTACATTGATGAAACTGCACCATGGGTTCTTGCAAAGGACGAGGATAAGAAGGCAAGACTTGGGACTGTGCTTTATAATTTGCTCGAAAGTATCCGTTTTGTTGCTATTCTTATTTCTCCATTTATGCCTGACACTGCAAAGGCAATTCTTGAGCAAATGAATACAGATGTAACAAGCTATGACAGTCTTAATAGCTTCGGTAACCTCAAAGCTGGTACAAAAGTTGGAGTTGCTACACCTTTATTCAGTCGCATTGACTCTGAAAAAATGCTTGCTGAAATTGAACTGAGCTTAGATAATAAAAAAGAAGAAAATAAAGAAACTGAAAAAGTTGAAGGCATTGCCCAAATCGGCATTGATGACTTTTTAAAGGTTGATTTAAAAGTTGCCGAAATAAAGGAATGTATGCCAATTAAAAGAGCTAAAAAACTACTTCAGCTTACTCTTGACGATGGAAGTGGAAGCCTGAGAACAGTTGCGTCTGGCATTGCTAAGTGGTATAAGCCCGAAGATTTAATTGGCCACAAGGTTGTAGTTGTTGCAAACCTTAAACCCGCTGTACTTTGCGGTGTTGAAAGCTGTGGAATGATTTTAGCGGCTGACTGTGCAAATGATGATGTTCAAGTTTTGTTTGTTGACAACCTTGACATTGGAGCAAAGATAAGATAATGAAAAATATTTTTGACTCCCATGCACATTACGATGACGAATCATTTGACAATGACCGTGAGCAAGTTTTAAACAGTTTGTTTAATGGCAGCGTTTGCGGAATTATCAACTGCGGTGTAGATATTAAAACATCTATACTTTCACTTGAACTTGCAAAAAAGTATGACGGAATATATGCCGCCTGTGGCATTCATCCACAAGAAGCATCTGATGCAAAAGATGATTGTTTTGATAAGCTTTATGAGCTTTTAAAAGAACCTAAGGTTGTTGCTGTTGGTGAAATTGGGCTTGATTATCACTATGATTTCTCGCCACGAGATATACAAATCAAGGTTTTAGAAAAGCAATTGCAAATTGCAAATGAGCTTGATATGCCCGTTATTATCCATGATAGAGAATCACACGAGGATATTTTAAATTTGCTTAAACAATACAAACCAAAAGGCGTTGTTCATTGCTTTTCTGGAAGTGTTGAAATGGCAAACGAGATTTTAAAGCTTGGTATGTATATTGGTCTTGGTGGTGCAGTAACTTTTAAAAACGCAAAAAAGCCCGTGCAAGTCGCACAGGTTATTCCAATCGATAGATTGCTTTTAGAAACTGACGCACCGTATATGACACCCGTACCTTTTCGGGGTACTCGTTGCACCTCTGATCTTATCTCTTTCACGGCTGAAAAGATTGCACAGATTCGTGAAATTACAGCTGACGAATTACTTGCTCAAACCATTATAAATACAAAATCACTATTTAATATTTAACTTTTAAAGTCATCCATTCGGGTGGCTTTATTTTTTTTGATATGTAACACCGCCCATTTTACTAGGCAGTGCTATTATTCTAAAAAAGATTATAAGTGCTTTTAGTGTCTATAACCTCTTCCTGATATTTGCATTGATTTTATCTTTATGCTCACTTTCTTATATTGCTGTGTTAAAGGTAAATTTGTTTGCACCGTTCCCAATGCAACAGCCGTCCTCACTACGCTTCCCTCACGCTCTATAAACTCAAGTGCAACCTTTGGATTTGCCTCTAATAATCTCATGTTTTCGCTACTTAAACTGTCTTTGAGAGTAAAAACAAAATTATCTCCATCTTGCCTAAAAGTATAATGCATTGGCAAAGTGTATTGCTTGCCATCGTTTTCAATCCTAAGATTACAAATATTCAAATTAATTAAAACCTGTTTTGTTTGCTCATAACTGAGCCTTTCGTATTTATAATTCACAGTCTCACTTTCTTTTTAATATTTATTTACTTAAAGAGTAATTCTTAAGTAAGATTTTATATAATTATTGAGAACAAAACAGGAGAAACACTACACTAATATTGTATGAAGCTTGGGCATATTAGGCTACATATACATAAGATATATAGCACAAAAGATACACCCCAAATGCTGATTAGTACAATACTAAAAACCAAAAGGGATGTATCTTTTTAAAAAACTATTTTCAATTTTTTACTAATATTTCGACTTCGTTTTCTTTAATATCACATACATATGACTTATTTGATTCTATTTTACCCTCCAACATCTGTTCAGAAAGTTTATCCTCAATTTGTGACTGGATTGCTCTGCGAAGTGGACGAGCACCATAAACAGGGTCAAATCCTGCATCTGCTATTTTTTCTGCAACTGTATCGGTAAATTCAATGTCGATATTCATCGTCTTTATCCTTTCGGATAAGGTTTTAAGCATTCTGCGTGCTATTTCGCTTATATCTTCCTTTTTTAGCTGATGAAATACAATTACATCATCAACTCTGTTTAAAAACTCAGGACGAAAAGCCTTTTTAAGTTCCCCCATCACTGACTCTCTTATTCTTGTTTCACTTAACATAAAACCATCAGAATCATTGGAAAAACCAAGATTTCCCTTTTGTGTTGAAATGAGCTTTGCGCCTACATTTGATGTCATTATAATAATGCAATTTTTGAAATCCACTCGCCTACCCTGTGCATCTGTCAAAATACCGTCTTCAAGAATTTGAAGAAGCATATTAAATATATCAGGATGAGCCTTTTCAATCTCATCAAACAACAATACTGAATATGGTCTACGCCTTACCTTTTCTGTCAGCTGTCCACCCTCTTCATAGCCAATATATCCAGGAGGTGACCCAACAAGCCTTGAAACCGTGTGCTTTTCCATATACTCTGACATATCAAGCCTTATCATTGCGTTTTCGTCACCAAACATTGAGTTTGAAAGAGTTTTGCAAAGCTCTGTTTTGCCTACGCCTGTCGGCCCTAAAAATATAAATGAACCAACTGGTCTTTTGGGGTCTTTTAACCCTACTCTGCCACGGCGAATCGCCTTTGACACAGCCTTTACCGCTTCATTTTGACCAACTATTCTACTATGAAGTTCCTGCTCCATATTAAGCAATCTTTCGCTCTCTTCTTGCGTTAGTTGAGACACAGGTATACCCGTCCAGCTAGACACAATTTGTGCAATTTCCTGAGGCGTCACTTCACCAGTTGAGTGAGAACTACTTTCACGCCAACTTGCTTTTTGTGTGCCAAGCTTTTCTGTTAACTGTTTTTCCTCATCACGCAACTTTGCAGCACGCTCAAACTCCTGCATATTAACTGCCGTAGACTTCTCTTGCGACACCTCTTTTATTCTGTCCTCAAGCTCCTTTAAATCGGGCGGAGCTGTGTATGCACGAAGCCTTACCCTTGATGCTGATTCATCAATCAAATCTATCGCCTTATCAGGTAAAAATCTATCACCTATATAGCGTGCAGACATTTCAACGGCAGCAACAATGGCATCATCTGTAATCTTTACCTTATGATGTGCTTCATACTTATCACGAAGACCTTTTAATATGTCTATTGCCTGTTCTTGAGTTGGTTCACCAACAACAATAGGCTGAAATCTACGCTCAAGAGCTGCATCTTTTTCTATGTGCTTTCTGTACTCTTCAATAGTAGTTGCACCAATCACCTGCATTTCTCCTCTTGCAAGCGACGGTTTAAGGATGTTTGCGGCATCAACCGCACCTTCTGCTGAACCTGCACCTATAATTGTATGAAGCTCATCAATGAACAGGATAACATCGCCCGCATTCCTAACCTCTTCAATTGCGGTTTTAATGCGTTCTTCAAAATCACCTCTATATTTTGTACCCGCAACCATTCCCGTAAGGTCAAGAGTAATTATACGCTTGTTTCTTAAAAGTTCTGGCACTTCGCCACTTACAATTTTAAGAGCAAGACCCTCTGCTATTGCAGTTTTACCTACACCAGGCTCACCAATAAGGCATGGATTATTTTTTGTGCGTCTGCTTAAAATTTGAATAACCCTTTCAATTTCTGTCTGTCTGCCTATTACGGGGTCTATTTTATTTTGTTTTGCCATTTTTGTAAGGTCTCTGCCAAACTGTTCAAGGGTTGGTGTTGTGCTTTTGCCATTTTGATTTGCACTACCACTGCTTGGCTTTACTGCACTGTTTTGTATAGGTGTGCCACCAACAACATAATTAATTTGATTAAAAAGGTCATTAGGATTTATCCCAAGCTGAGTCATCAAATCTGTTGCGCAACAATCACTTTCATTAATTATAGCCATTAACAAATGCTCTGTTCCTACATAACTGTTACCCTGCATACCTGCATGTGCAATTGCAAGTTCTACAATATGTTTACAGCGTGGTGTGAAATCTGCGGGCGTAAGCACTGTTGGTATTCCAATCCCTATTACATTTTTCAAAAGATTTTGCATCTGCTCTTTTGTTACTCCTTTGCCTGAAAGCACCGCACCTGCAACTGTACTATTGTCCCCAAGCAAGCTTGCAAAAAGATGTTCGCTTCCGATGTATGCGTGCCCCATATCTTCTGCAATCTCTATGGCTCTGTTAAGTGCTATATTTGCTTTTTCTGTGAATCCCGTAAACTTATACATAGTCAATTTCCCCCTTTGCTACGGTGTTTTATTGATTTTTGCCCTTTGTTTTTACCCGAATATTTGCCTTGCCTTTTCTGCCCTTATTGCATCACGCTGTTGTCTGTCAAGCCTTATGCCTTTACTTGCATTTATTGTGGCAGGCTGCATGGTTATTATAAGCTCATTCATCTTTTCTATTGGTACATTTATTACGCCACTCGATGCAGCAATTCTAACATTTGAAATGTTTTGTAAAAGCTCATCAGAGCTTAATATACGGGCATTTTGTAAAATTCCATAAGAACGCCAAAACATATCTTGATACCTCAAGTCTTTTAGTAGTTCATCTCTTTGTGTTCGTTCTTGCTCTACTATTTGCATTGCAATTGAGCTAAGATTTTCTATCGCCGATTTCTCTGAAATGCCCAATGTAACCTGATTGCTAAGCATATATACATTGCTTTTAGGGCTACTTATGTCGCCATAAACTCCAGTCAAATTAAGCCCAAGCTTTGATACCGTTACCGAAAGTTTTGAAATTTGGCCACTCGCTGTAAGTGCTGGCAAATGCAAAAGTACCGACGCTTTCATAGCTGTTCCTATATTTGTCGGACATTGTGTTAAATACCCCATTTTTTTATCAAATGCAAATTGCAATTCCCTATCAAGGACAGTATCAATCTCATCTATAAAGCTATATACCTTGTCAAGCTCTAAACCAGAAAGCATTCCCTGTATTTTAATATGGTCATCTTCGCACAACATTATACTTATACTTTCATCTTCTTGTAACAATAATGCTCTGCCTTCAGAGTAACTTACAAACTCAGCACTTACCAAAACTCTTTCTGCAAGTGAAATTGCTTCATCTTGTGTAAGTTCATTCATTTTTATATACTGAAATCTCTTTGGGAATAAATTTTCTAATGATTTTTTAACCTCTTGGCAAACTTCAATCTTATCATCTGTATTAAGCCTCGATGTAAAAGGATATTTTGCTATGTTTCTTGAAAGACTTACTCTAGTACCTATTACGACATCTATGTTACTTCCTGATTTTTCATACCACTTACTCATTATTCTGCTCCTCGCTTTCTAATTCTTTTATCTTGTCACGAAGTATTGCAGATTGCTCATAATTTTGCTCTTTTACTGTTTTTTCAAGTTCTTTTTTAAGCATATCTATTTTGCTTATTTGTTTATCAGTCTCACCCATTAAAGCGCCTACTTTTCCTACATGATTTGCTTTTCCATGAATTCTTTGTAATGAAGGTAAAAGCCTATCATAAAAAGTTGAATAACAATCAGCACAGCCTATCATGCCACTCCTTACAATATCTTCAAAGGAATTTCCACACTTTTCACATCTTACTGTTTTTGACGAAGTGCCAATTGCAATAGGAAAATCTGCAAGAAAGTTTGCAAACATATTTCCAACATTAAAAAATCCAAAGTCGGTGAACAAATCGCCATACCCCATATTTTCTGCACAACTTGAGCAAAGATTCATCTCTTCTTTATCACCGTTAACTATTCTTTTTATATGAGTTGTTGCCTCGTTTTTACCACAATTTTGACATAACATAATAAATCCTCCTTACATTTCCGCCAATAAAATTTGTTTAAATATAGCGGCTCTTATTTTATCTTTTTGTTCTGGTATACTTTGCTTTAAACTAATATCTGACACAGCCGCCAACACAAGCTTTGCATCATGTGCATCAAGAATTTCTTGATAGGTCAAATTATAGATATGTGCACGGCAAGTTTTATCATCTAGCTCTTCTCCTATATTATTAATAACATGCATTAAACTTGCACCATTTGCATATTTTGCTCTGGTTATTCTTATATAGCCCCCGCCACCTCTGCGACTTTCGACTATATATCCATGCTCTGGTGTAAATCTTGATGATATTACATAGTTTATCTGGCTTGGAACGCACCCTACTCTCTGTGCCAATTCATTACGCTGAATTTCCGTTTTGCCTTCATCTTCAAGCATATCCATGAT
>RZYX01000189.1 GCA_009930155.1 Clostridia bacterium
CTCGTTCGACAGTTGGCACAGTAACGGAGATTTATGACTATTTAAGACTTTTATATGCTAGAATAGGAATTCCACATTGTCCTGTATGCGGAAAAGAAATACACCAACAGACAGTTGACCAGATTGTTGATAAAATACTATCAATTGATGAAAATACAAAGATTCAAGTTATGTCTCCAATTGTCAGAGGCAGAAAAGGTGAGTATACCAAAGAACTTGAAAGCGCACGAAAATCAGGTTTTGTAAGAGTGCGTGTTGATGGAAGCGTTTACGATTTATCCGAGAAGATAACTTTAGATAAAAATAAAAAACATAATATTGAAATAGTAGTCGATAGACTTGTAATAAAAGAAGATGTTAGAAGCAGGCTTGCAGACTCAATAGAAACTGCAACAACGCTCTCGGGTGGCTTGCTTGTTGTTGATGTCGTAGGTGGAGATGAACTACTGTTTTCACAGAGCTATGCTTGCTCAGAACATGGCATAAGCATAGAAGAGCTTACTCCCCGAATGTTCTCATTCAACAATCCTTTTGGTGCATGTCCTAAGTGTTCTGGACTGGGAACTTTTATGAAAGCTGACCCCGACTTGATTATTCCGGATAAAAGCCTTTCAATAAGACAGGGAGCAATAAGTTGCAGTGGTTGGTCTAATGCAGATGGTGGAACAATTGCACAGATGTATTTTGAAGGCCTTGCAAAACATTACAAATTCTCTCTTGAAACTCCTGTCTCTGAACTGCCAAAACAAGCAATTGATGTTTTGCTCTTTGGAACAAATGGCACAAAGATAAAGCTTCAACGCACAAATGAATATGGCAACGGCGTGTATAATGCTGCTTTTGAAGGTGTTGCAAATAACCTTGAAAGAAGACATTTAGAAACCAGTAGTGACTGGATGAGAGCAGAAATTGAGCAGTATATGACCATTCAGAATTGCCCTGAATGTAAAGGGGCAAGACTAAAAAAAGAATCTTTATCTGTTACTGTTGGCGAAATTAATATAGATAAGTTTGTAAAAAAATCAATTTCTCAAAGCCTTGATTTTATAAGTAAAATTGAGTTTACTCCGCGTGAAAAAATGATATCAGACCTTATAATAAAAGAGATTAATGAGCGACTTGGCTTTTTAAGCAGTGTTGGCCTTGATTATTTAACTCTTTCTCGTCGTGCAGGTACATTGTCTGGTGGAGAGAGTCAGCGTATTCGCCTTGCTACCCAAATTGGTTCTTCGCTAGTGGGCGTTTTGTATATCCTTGATGAGCCAAGCATTGGGTTGCATCAAAGAGATAATGCAAAACTCCTTGAAACACTTAAAAAGCTTCGTGATCTTGGAAATACTTTGATTGTTGTTGAGCATGATGAAGAAACAATGTATGAAGCTGATTGTATTGTTGATATTGGTCCAGGAGCGGGAATACACGGTGGTGAAATTGTATGTATAGGCAATGTTGATGAGATTAAGAACTGCGACAAATCAATTACAGGTCAATATTTAAGTGGAAAAAAAGAAATTCCAGTGCCAAAAGAAAGACGAAAAGGAAATGGAAAAACACTTAAGGTAATTGGAGCGAGTGAAAATAATCTTAAAAGTATTGATGTTGAAATTCCGCTTGGCGAGTTTGTATGTGTTACTGGCGTTTCTGGTTCAGGAAAATCTTCACTGGTAAATGAGATTTTGCATAAAAAGCTTGCAACAGAGCTTAATGGAGCAAAAAAAATTGCGGGTGAGCACAAGAGCATTGAGGGAATAGAAAATCTGGACAAAATTATAAGCATTGATCAGTCGCCTATAGGCAGAACACCTCGCTCAAACCCTGCGACTTATACAGGAGTTTTTACTGATATTAGGGAGCTTTTTTCGTCAACTCAAGAGGCAAAGATGCGTGGATTTTCTGCAAGCCGTTTCTCTTTTAATGTAAAAGGTGGGCGTTGTGAAGCTTGCCAAGGTGATGGTATAGTTAAAATCGAAATGCATTTCTTAGCAGATGTTTATGTTCCATGTGATATTTGTAAGGGTGCAAGATATAATAGAGAAACTTTGGAAGTAAAGTACAAAGGAAAGACAATTTATGATATACTTGAAATGACAGTTGATGAGGGGCTTGGATTTTTTGATGCAGTACCCAAAATAAAGCGTAGATTACAAACCCTTTATGATGTTGGATTAGGATATGTTAAAATCGGTCAGCCAGCGACAACATTGTCTGGCGGCGAGGCACAAAGAATAAAACTTTCAACAGAACTTTCTAAAAGGGCAACAGGAAAGACAATTTACATTCTTGATGAGCCTACAACGGGATTGCATACCGCTGATGTTCATAGGCTTATTGATGTTTTGCAAAAGCTTGTTGACAATGGAAATTCAGTTATTGTTATTGAACATAATCTGGATGTTATAAAAACAGCGGATTATATTATTGACCTTGGTCCAGAAGGCGGGGATAAGGGTGGTAAAATTGTTGCTTGTGGCACACCAGAAGAAATTGTTAAGGTAAAGGCCTCTTATACGGGTCAATATCTTAAAAGTAAAATATAAATTCAGGGGGAGTTATTATGTTTGGTGATATTGTAAGATGGTTTTTTAAAACAGAAAAATCTGTTGTAAAGTCTGGAGAAGAGGTACTTATATCTTTGGGGTTTCTTAATATATTGGCAGCATTTCTTGGGGTAATATATTTTTTAAACCCTTATATAATTGTAAAAACAGTTGAAAAAAAGTATGGTAAAAAGAATTAAAATAAATACTCAAAAAAAGAGCAGTAGCCATATGGCCATTGCTCTTTTTGGATACAAATATTAAGTATAAAAGAAAAAGGACAGATGAATTCTGAACAGCCCCCTGAAAAACGGACGTTGAATAAAAAGGACCCTCTATTGTAGAATTAAATAACTACAATAGGGGGAAT
>RZYX01000190.1 GCA_009930155.1 Clostridia bacterium
TCTACTGCGTTGCTAACTCATTGTAATACAAAGGTATGACTGCAAAGTTAGACGCCTTGTATCTACACAAAGCTAATCGCATGAATAATGCGGGTTAAGACAGCAAATTATACAGAAATCAAGTTGTTTACCAATAGGCCCCCACAATCTCGCGAAAGTTTATTAAAAAAACACAGTAAACCAATTTTTTACATGGATTTAGTATCGGAATAGAGTTTAACTTCACTTTATGAGAGTTATAATGCAAAATGCCATCTAACTCTTTACAGACTTCGCAAAGTGTTTTTACTATATCAAAATCTTGGATAACAGATTTATAAACTCTTTCTAAAAATTAACGCATCATTATGCGTTAGAATACTTCGATAGTTCTAACGCATAATGCTCGTTAAACACATATTATTACTCAAGCTCTTTTTTAGCTGTTTGTATTTTCTCTTTCTCAATCAAAACTTTTTGTTCAGCATCGAAAGTTATTTGCTTTGCCTGCTCAATTTTTTGTAAATTTAAATCAAACTGCTCTTTAGTTATCTCTTTCGATTCTAATTTTTGTGCATTTCTTTGCTCAGCGGCCTTAACTTCCTCTTTCATCTCTTCAATTTCGCTTATTTCTTCATCAACCTCAGCTTCGGCCTCATCGAGTTTGGTTTTAACCTTATTTCTAGCCTCTTCGGATCTTAACTGGCCAAACTCGCGACCGGTATTTTCTCCTTTATTCCTACCATAAGCATGTCCTGTTTGCTGTTTTTGTTCTGTTTGCTCTTTATCTTTTTTCCCATTAGGCTGTTTGTCATTATTCTGTCCTTCATTAGATCTATCGCCTTTATCCTCATCTGCGTAATTTCCCTGACCATTACCTTTACCATTTCTGGGTCTATCAACATTAACTTCTTGTTGTTCGTCATTAGCAACATTATCAGCATTTACATTATTGACATTCTCAACTTTTTGATTATTGTTGCCTTGATTACTTTGGTTTTTACCTTTTCCGTTACCTTTTCCATTCTGTGCAAAAGTAACTCCTACAACAAATAACATTATCACAAATAGTGATACTAAAACTTTTATAAATTTCATAGTCTTTCTTTTTAAATGTCTTTTAATAATTCCTCAACTTGGTCGTCGGCTGCTTCCACAGTCGCTTCGACTTCATCAACAGAACTTTCTATTATCTCAATTTCTTCACTAACAAAAATTTCTTCTTGCTCAGGAGTAAGTTCATCTGTTTTTGTTTCTGCTGTGCTACCACAAGCAAATAAAAAAGCAGATAATCCAAAAATAATCAGATACTTTTTCATAACATAATAATTTAGTTTATAATAAAATTAAAAAACATAACGCTCTTTTTACTGCTTTATACATTTTACATAGTGACCTCGAGTTTTCAGACTTCCGTAAGTATTAATCTGATAGCTAAAATAATCGTATAGTCTGAAATCAATAGACATGGTTGAATCATAATTTGTTGAAGTCCACCAAAACCCATGTTGTGCATCATAAAAAGTTCCATTAGCAGCCCGATAGCCACCTTGCACACCAGTCCAACCACACGAATTTGTGCCGGCCCAGGTATTATCGTCCATAATACTCGAAGCATCAGGAATAAATGCCACAAGAGTATTAAAATCTGATTGCGTTGGAGTGCGCCAACCAGTTGGGCAAATATTATTAGAGCTACTGGCTGCATAAAAATCATAAAATAATCCATTACCTGATGGAGGAGTACAATATTTTCCGGTAGTTCCTGTTGTAGACCATTCTGCGTCTGATTGAGATTCTAGAATGCTGCTACCATTATTATATTGAGTATTTCTAAGATTTTCAACCATCCAGCATTGAGTTCCAATTTGCACAGTATTATATGTATAATCTTGATACACTACAGTTGGTGTTCCAGGACAAGGTATTGGATTACAACTACAAACATCTGTTGTAACAGTGATAGTATTTGAATTATCACTTTCGTCACATGTATTAACAGCTCTCACCCTGTAGTAATATGTACTTGCACAACTTAGCAGTTCAATTGTATGTGACAAATTATTACCGACATCTACATTATATACGAAACTACTAAATGCGATATTATCTGACACCTCGAGAAAATAAGAAGTTGCGCCACTAACCGCTTGCCAATTTGCAACAAAACCATCAGCCGAAACAACACTTGCTATATCAGCAATGGGAGCTGTCGGTGCGCTAATCACATTAACAGTTGCCTGCACACAATCTGTTATGCCGCAATCGCCTTCTGCTCTAGCATAATAAGTTGTGTTTACAGAAGGCGCAACAGTGAGTGTAGCACCCTCACCCTCTACTATTCCACCACAAGACGAAGAATACCAATGCCATAAAGCACCAGTACCTAAACTTCCACCATCAATACTTAAGATAGTACTATTTCCGCTACAGACCGTCAAATCACCGATTATCGAAGATGGTGTTGAAGATGGAATACATGGTGCAGTTCCACACCATAAACTTTGCCATACTCCATAAACATAAGTTTCAAAACACTTTGTATCAGTATTAAAAATAACAAGCGACTCTGCCGGATTATCAATTACATCCCTTTCCAAAGTAGTCATTCGCGGAAAAAGCACACCTTTGTCTGTAGAGCTTATATCCATAATCGCCGATTCGTGTGGTACAGATCCACTCTCAGACACACTTACGCCTTGGGCAAATAAATCAAAACTACTAATTATTAAAAAAAACAATGCCAATAAAAAATAATGCTTCATACCTGTTTCCATTTAAATAACATCCAAATTTAAGAATATTTTTATGAAGCAACACCATTTAACCCGCATTATTCACCGCTTTTTATTTAAATTCAAATAAATAACTGATAGTTACATGTTTACAATGTAAAACAATAGTTATTTATATGCCTAAA
>RZYX01000191.1 GCA_009930155.1 Clostridia bacterium
TCAAATATTTCATAAATGCCGATTATTGCAGCCAAAACCAAGAAAAATATTGCCGCGGTTCTATACGCTTTTTTGTACAAGAACCAAAACATACCGAGCCAAAAGGCACCCCATTTCCAGCCGGGGCTTATAACCTTGTACGCGTCATTCGCTTCTTGGGATTTATAAACATGATAAATTTTCATACTATTTTCCTCACGACTTCACCCATTTCTGTCCAGACTTGAACATAATTTTTTATTCCACATTAATGCTGTCATACTGGGCGTCTATAATTACATTTCCTTTGGCATCCACAACACCCCATTTGTCATTCTGTTTAAACTTAGCGTAACCGGAATTGTTGCCACATACTTCCGTTGTGCCTTCGGGAAGTGAGAAAACCACTTCACCTGTAAGCGGTGAAATATAGTAATATGTTGTTTTTTCTTTAGCACAAATATATTGCGCTGGCGTCATATCTTTTGACTCTTCATCCAAAAATAATGCTTCCTGAATAATTGCATCGTATTTTTTGGAGCTAACTTGCTTATTAGTCAAATCAAATAAGCTCCACGCGTCATTTGTCTTGAAGGCTAAGGAATTTGGACCAGTTACAATAATCTCATCGTAAATAAAAGGTACTAGCTCTTTTTCAGTAGCAGACCAGATTCCCCATTTATTATCTTTGTTTTCAAGTACAAAAGCATCTTTTTGTTGTAAATACATTATCTGCTTATATTCCATCGGCAAAATAGGTTCGCCCTGTTTGCTGTATAGGCCAAATTTCCCATCGCTATAAACCATAATTCCCGCCTCCATAAGTGGGCTTACAGCTTGATTCTTAGAACTTATTATTTCCTTTCCGCCTTTATCGATATAGCCATGTTTTATTTTTGATTTTGTCCAGGAAAAATCAGACCCGTTGTTTCTGGCAATGAGAGAGTATCCGCCCATAGTAGCTGATAAAACCGTATTCAGAACCCCGCCAATATTAAGACCGGAAGGCTTGCGTGTCACCATTGCTAACCCATCAACATAACCGTCAACATCAGAATATTGGTCGACATTAAATATAATTTTGCCTTTTTCATTTATGGCATATTTATGGCCGTCTTCTCCTTTGACAAAAGCAATACCTTCTCCAAACGGTGCTATTACTTTTTTAATTGCAGTACCATTTGCTAAGACTTTGGGCATAGGTGCGCCAGAAGGGTTGAAAATACCCGCAAGTTCAGAACCGGTTACAGCGTGAGTTACCAAAAGGCCATCCCTTGTATAATAATCTGCGTCCTTGGCATCTTTCTCATGTTTACGTGCCACTATATATTTGTTGCAAGGAAAATCATCCAAACCTTTATAAAGCGGCTTAGAAATCATGGAGTTTTTATTTAGATCATAAAGCGCTATTTTTTCTTTTATAGCAACGCCGGCAAGCTTATTATTAAATATTGCTATATCATTAAAACCGTTTTTAGTAATTTTTTCTCCCTTGCAATTCAAAACATACCATTTACCTTTTTCTTTAACAGTAATGAGTTCGTTATTCCAAAATTTCATTTCAGAATAAATCGCCGGCACTGCTATGCGTCCCTCTAAGGTTTTAAGTCCATATTTCCCTTTTTCTTTATATTCGACATATTCTCGCCGTCCGACAAGCTTAAGACCTTGGTTGTTAGCTTCCGGTACTACAATTTTGCCTGTTGCATCTGCTACTGATACTATTTTATTTTTAGTAAGTTCAAAATAAGTTTCCTGCTCTGTATTAATGTTTTTGTAAATATTTGATTTTGTTATTAAATAATCATTTTCAGGCTTTATTTCATTGGCACCAGCACCAAATACAATCCCATTGCCATTGCTTACCATAGCACCCATTGCCGCACATATCTTTCCATGTACAGCCGTTGCTGCCAATAAAGATAACATTAACCCCAATACTAAATAGCGTTTTTTTCTCAACAAAATCATCCTTTCAAAATATTATTCAATTTTCCCTTAAACCAAAACAATACCAAAGCTTAATTAGATTGTATGTGACAAACGGGGACCGTCCCCTTGTCATAAGGACAAACAAAAAGAGCCCTACCACGCCAATTACACGTGATAAAGCTCTGATTAGTCACTATAGGTTCCGGCATAACAAGCGCAGAAAATCCCTACGCTATCGCTTTACCATGTCGCTCGCATGGTTTCCGGACCTTTGCAGTATTCCGGAAAAGTAAAAAGCTTAGGCAGTTCTTCTGGCTCCGATTCATAGCTCGCTTCGCCTTCCCAGGTCTATAGCCCAGTGACTTTCTTGAAGTTCGCTCCTCGTTACAGCGGCGGGACCGCGCAGGATTCATATTATACCTGACTTCTCTATTAAGCATCGCAATTGCTTGCTTGCGCCTAAACCGTGGTTATGCAGTTGTTAACGTTCTAATACATCCACTAACTTACCACCATTATTACAAGCTGTCAACGATTTTGCCATATTTTTGTCACACTTTTGTGATTCATGTTGTTTTGTCAACGAAAGAATCAACCTGAAACCAAGATTGCTTGCAGCAACTGATAAATAAATTACCTCGCGTAAAAGCAAAAACCTCTTGGCGTGCTCTGAAACAGAACAATGCCAGGAGGGTTTTTATCATATCGTCTATTTAATTAGAAACTAAAGGTAACGTCAGTCCAAATAGTCTTGTTGTTTTCGTTGCCAATCTTAGCATCAAAATCGAAGTATTGAACTGTGGTCACAATATTCTTCGCAACGGCATAATTAACGCCGACTCCGTAGCCTTTGAAGCCCCCTGCCGCGTTATTATCAAAGAAGTCATGCACGCCATCAGTTGTGTGTGCATAATAAGTGGTATTAGCTTGATTGAAATAACGGCCCCACAAGCCATAGCTGCCTTTTTCTGCCGGTTCTG
>RZYX01000192.1 GCA_009930155.1 Clostridia bacterium
CAGGTGACTGGTCTTGGAACTCTTGCAACAAAAAATTCGGTAACTACAGCTCAGGTGACTGGTCTTGGAACTCTTGCAACAAAAAATTCGGTAACTACAGCTCAGGTGACTGGTCTTGGCTCTTTAGCTACAATGAGCTCTGTTTCAAATTCGTATATCACTTCTATTGATGGCGGGAAGATTTCAACAGGAACTATTGCCCTTAACAGTGGTAGTACTTCTGTTCGCATTAATAATGCTGGTAAAATTAGCTTTTACCCATCTTCAACAGAGGCAGGATATATAACAACGGGTTCATCTAATACGATGGAGCTTAACTCATCTGGCCGCATCTTAATTGAATCTGCTAGTATTATCCAAGTTAATGGCCGCAATTCTATTAACTTATCGGGGACTTTATTTTATGTCGGGTCTAATTCTACTTTTAATGGTAATATCACAATTTCTGGCACAAGAACATTAACTGGGTCAAGCACATCTGTCTCTGTTAGCTCTATTTCTGCATCCAATACTATTACGGCCAAAGGTAACGTCTTTGCAGCAGGGTTAGTTATTGGCTCTTATGGCATGGAAGTCAGTCGTGGTCAACCTAAACGATTAACTACGAGAAGTGCCGCTACAAGCTATATAGATTTTGACTACTCTGGTGGTTATATAAAAATAGCAGCCAATGGTGGCACTATGGTAAACGCCGTTGCTTATTCATCAGATGTGAGATTAAAAGAAAACATAATCCCGCTTGAAATAGACGATGTTGCTCAAAAGATTTATGGCCTTAATGGATATAAATACAACCTCAAAACAAATCCAACAACAGAAATAGGTCTAATCGCACAGGATTTATTAAATACGTTTCCAGAATTGGTTTCAAAAAACACTGAAGATTATTATGCTATTAATTATCATATGTTGTCAGTTTTATTATTGGAGACAGTTAAACAGCTAAACAGGAGAGTAGAGATTTTGGAGGCAGCATGGACATAGCGTTTTGTTATGATGCAAAAACTGATTTTAATTGGAATAGAGAGAAGGCTACATTAATAGAAACAACAAATGAAGACGGCATAATAGAAGTCAACCCTAAAATAACATATGTTCAAAGCTATTCTATTGTTTTTGAACTGAAAGACGAAAATAAAAAACTTGTTCGTTATGAGTGTGTTGAGAGGCAATTCGCTGAAACAGATGAAATGATTTCGGTACAACAAAAAACAAGCTATATGTCATCTCCAGAAATACAAACAATGATTGAAGAAGACATAGCTGCTGCAAAAATAAAATACGCCAATTATTTTGGCTAATTAAAGGAGTTATTATTATGGAAAAAGGAATTACTTTGTCTTTGGACGCTCTTGGAACAGAAACTATGCTTTATTCTAAGCTGGCACAATATACACAGGTCATTATGCAGCTTGCATCTGAAAATGAAAAACTGAAGAAAGAAATTGATGAATTAAAGAAAGAATCAAAGAAAGATTAGTTTTTAATTTTTAGAGCATGAATAAAAAGGGGCAAAAGCCCCTTTTTATTTTGTAGGACAATATGAGCAAGAAAGATGATTTGTTTGTTTCAAGGGCAAGGCCAATGTTTTTATATGTAATGTATTGTCTAATTGCGCTTTCTATTCCATTTTCAGTTTTACATGCAGCAAACCCTCAACTGTTTGGCCCAATATCTGTTGGATTTTAACTTTGCTTGAGGCAAATAAATTACAGAATTTTTCAGATGATGGAAAACATTATTGGAATGTATTTTTTAATTATCCTGGCAATAAACGTAAAAAAAGAATTGATGGAAACGTAAAGATTAAAAAGGCCGCTGTATGAGCGAAATTCCATTGAGTTTTATTCTTGATGACGACAACAATATAAATACTGATGTTTTTAATTCAACAGAAGATCAAAAAGAAATAAACATAGGAATATCAACAGATGGCGAAAACTGCATATTAAAAGAAGAAAATATTGCAGCAGAATCAATGACTATTAATGTTGAGATTCCAGTATCAGAAGACATATTGGTTGTTGTTAATAGAAACGAAGATAGTGAATTTTTGGAAATAAATCCAAACATTGAAGATGTTGATTTCCATATAGATGAGCAACTGGCTCTATTTTATACAAAGATTAGCGGTGATTACAACAATATGATATCAACTGGAACTGACGGAGGCGTATTCTTGGAAGATGTTGGTGATCTTGTTGCGTATTATAATTACGCAAAAGCGTAGGTGAAAAATGTCATTTAAAGAAAATCTTTGTTCTTTTATTGATGCTGTGGCTCTTGATGTTAAATTAATTTGGAGCGCAATTAATAACAAACATGATCTTGGAGAATCTGAGAGTAGTGCATTTCGAGGAGATCGAGGTAAAATAGCTTACGATCATTCACAACAAGAACACGCTCCAGCCAATTCTCAGAAAAACTCAGATATAACAAAAGAAGAAATAGAATCAAGGCTTATTGGAACTATATCAACTCATGACCACGGACCACAGGTTGTTTATGCAACACAAGAAGAAGTTGATTTAGGAGAAAATGAATCTAAGGTTGTAACACCAAAGACACTTGTTAAACATATTGGAATAGATGCAGGTATCAACATAAATGATTATGTTGATACTCTCATCACTCAAACTGGAGCTGAACCTGATGCAAACATCGTCTATGCCAAGAACTTCCCATCTAATATTACTGTAATAGAAGTTCAGGCATTAGATGGTATTACTGGAAACATTCAGGCTCAGATTGATGGGATAGATATTCCTGAGTTGACTAAGGGAGCTGTTGAATCAGCTTTAACAGGTGAAATTAACAGTCATAGTCATGCAATTCCAACACATGACCACACAACATCAACAGCTACTTGGACAGCAGCTCAGACA
>RZYX01000047.1 GCA_009930155.1 Clostridia bacterium
ATACAATATACAGTAAATTTGGTTTATAATTAGTATATTATAAATAAAATATATTGTGATTTTTTTATTATAAATCTATAGTTTTACATTACTTTTTTAAAAAAATTGACTTAAATTGTAATATATTCTAAAATATTATACTAACATCTATTATAAAAGCGGAGGAAAATATGTCATCTTTTATCTGTCCCGTATGTAAAAATGAACTTTTAGTTCATGGCAAGGTTTTATCATGTAATAATAATCATTGCTTTGACATATCAAAATATGGATATGTAAATCTTTTACAGTCACAAAAGCAGAGTTCAAAACGCCATGGTGATGACAAGTTAATGGTATGTGCCCGCAAAGATTTTTTGGACAGCGGGTATTATAATCCTCTTCTTGCAAAAGTGCTAAATGTTGTTGATAACTACGCAAAAGATAATACACTCATTTTGGATGCCGGTTGTGGCGAATGCTGGTACACTGCCAATATTATGGCTCATCTCAAGAAGAAAAATATAACCGCAAATGTTTGTGGCATTGACATAGCAAAAGATGCACTTATTATAGGAAAACGCAGGAACAATGAACTTGAACTTGCTGTTGCAAGTATTTTTAATATTCCCGTTGCCAATTCTTCTTGCGATATAGTCTTTAACTTTTTTGCTCCTGTCGCTGGTGATGAATACAAAAGAATACTTAAATGTGGTGGAATTCTTATACGCGCAATTCCACTACGATTTCATTTATGGGAACTTAAATGTAGTATTTATGACACGCCCTATGAAAACGACGATATCGACCTTTCTCTTGACGGTTTTTCTTTGATAGAGAGGCACGAGATAAAGGATGTTATTCACCTACCCTCTAATGAGGATATTCAAAACCTATTTATGATGACTCCCTATTATTACAAAACAAGCAAGGCAGACCAAGCAAAAATCGGCAAATTAAAAACCCTTGACACAAAAATAGAATTCGGCATTTTAGTTTATAAGAAAGATTAAAAAACAGCATCTATTATAGATGCTGTTTTTTATATTCTTTTAAATGAACAAAGACATATCTGATTCCTCTGCATTTGCAATCATTGCAGCAGCACCAGCGAGCTTTACGCCGTCTATAAGTTCCTCTTGCTTAATTCCCATGACGTCCATGCTCATAGAGCAAGCTAAAAGTTCTACTCCATTTGACTGTGCCAATTTTATTAAATCCTCTAGGCTGTCAACATTTTTATCACGCATAACCCCTCTAATCATCTTTGCACCCATTCCGCCCATATTCATCTTTGAAAGAGTGAGTTTCTTTGAGCCTCTTGGCATCATTTTGCCAAACATTTTTCCCATAAAGTCTTTATCTGCATCTACCTTTTCAGACTTTCTGAGAACATTAAGACCCCAAAAGGTGAAGAACATACTTACTTTTCTGCCCATTGCTGCCGCCGCATTAGCAATTATAAATGATGCAATAGCTTTGTCTAAATCGCCCGAGAAAACTATTATATTTTTACCATCTTTTGCAAAAGAAGCAGAGTTTGTTGTATCTTGCATTTCTGCCTTTTGAATTTTTGCAACGCTTACTCCTTTTTCACTTTCCATACCCTTAAATACATTTCCTGTTCTGCGGCAAAAGCCTTCAATGTCACTTGCAAAAGCAGGGTCGGTTGTGGATATTTCAACAACATCTCCAACGCTTGCATCTTTTAGGGCGTTTGACAATTTAACAATAGGACCGGGGCACTGCAATCCACAAGCATCAAGACTTAATACTTTGTGTTCTTTTGATATATTTTCTGTGCTTTCTGGCAACTGTGTTTCGATGTTAAGACCTTTTGTCGGTGCAATTTTATGCTCTCCTAAAATCGAATTATACAGTCTGTATCCACCGCCCAAATTATATACATCAAATCCATTTCCAGAAAGAATCCTACACGCAATATATCCTCTTAAACCAATTTGACAAGTAACATATACAGGCTTAGTTTTATCAATCTTATTTATTTGACTCCTTATGCTATCCAAAGGAATATTTATAAAGCCCTTTATATGTCCATTTTCATATTCAATCTCTGTTCTACAATCAAGCAAAGTAACGCTACCATCTCTAGGTAAATCAGCAACATCATACCAATTATAGTTTTTCACTTTGCCTGTCAACATATTTTCAATTACAAATCCAACCATATTAACAGGATCCTTTGCTGAGCCAAACGGTGGTGCATAGCAAAGCTCAAGTTTTGTTAAATCAAAAGCTGTCATCCCAGCTCTAATTGCTGTTGCAAAAACATCACAGCGTTTGTCAACTCCATCATAGCCAACAATCTGTACGCCAAGTATTTTGCCTGTTGACTTTTCAAAGATTGTCTTAATCGCCATATTTGTCGCTCCTGGATAATAACCAGCATGACTTGCGGAGTATGTGTAGACCTTATCGTAGTCAAGTTCCAATCGCTTTGCTGTTTTCTCATTAATTCCTGTTGCAGCTACAGCTAAATCAAACACCTTTAAAATCGACGAACCTTGTGTACCTTCATATGAACTTTGGATTCCACAAATATTATCTGCCGCTATTCTGCCTTGCTTGTTTGCTGGCCCTGCAAGTGGAACAAATCCTTTGTTCCCTGTCACAAAATCTGTAATTTCAATTGCATCACCAACTGCCATGACATCTTGCTTGTTTGTTTGCATATGTTTATCAACTATAATGCAACCACGCTCATTAACTTCTATCCCAGCGTCTTTTGCTATTTTGCTTTCAGGCTTAACACCGATTGCCATAACAAGTAAATCTGCACTTATTTCGCCTTTTGTCAAAGTAATTTTAAGCATATCATCTTCATCCGATATTTTGGTTACGCCGTTACCTAATAACAGATTAACACCTTTACTCTCAATGTGCCTATGAACATCACAAGCCATATCATAATCAATTGGTGCTATAACTTGGTCTGCCATCTCTACAAGCGAAACCTCAAGACCTGCTTCATGAAGATTTTCTGCCATCTCAACACCGATAAATCCACCGCCAACAACTACAGCTGTTTTAGGTTTGTTCTGCTCAATATACTCTTTAAGTTTATATGTGTCTGGTATATTTCGTATTGTAAAAACTTTGCTTGAATCAATGCCATCTATATTCGGCTTTATAGGTTCTGCACCCATAGAAAGAATAAGTTTATCATAGCTCTCTGTGTATTTCTCACCCGTATTATGATTTTCCACAGTAACAAGTTTTTCATCTGTATTTATTGAAACAACCTCACTTTTAATGCGTACATCAACATTAAATCGTTCGTTAAAAGTAAGTGGTGTTTGCAATGTAAGGGCTGACTTTTCTTTTATATCTCCGCCAATGTAATAAGGCAATCCACAGTTGGCAAAGGAAATGTACTCGCCTCTTTCAAACATTATTATTTGTGCGTGTTCATCAATCCTACGAAGCCTTGCAGCTGCTGATGCGCCTCCCGCAACTCCACCAACGATTAAAACTTTTTGTTCTTTTTTCATAACATAGTCCCCCTTTTATAATTTTTCAAACGATTAGATTGATAATTTTTTGTCAATCTAATCCTGTAAAATGCACAAGATTTGTTTACAATGTTATTATGTCCCATTTTTCAATGTTTCTCTGTAACTTAGTCACACAATAAAACAATAAACAAATTTAATTTTCTAAAAAATCAAACATATTAAAATTCAAAAGTTAAAACTTTAATCTCTTAATTCTATTGCGTTTTTATATTACACAGTACTAGCTTGTTAATTTAATGGTTTAAAACTATTTATTTAAAAATAAATACGCTATTTTTGACAATGCTGAACTGAATCACCAATTTATGTCTTGATTTTTTTGTCGAATCATGCAAAAATAGTACTGTACACAATAATGTTGCGACATTATTGTGTACAGTACTTATCAAGCGGGTGTTTTTATGTTTAAAAAACTACAAAGTTTCATAATAAATAAAATTAAAACTCATCATTTAATTGCTCTATCAATTATTACACTTATCTTTTTGATTATAATGAACTTTGCAATATTCCCAAAAATAATTGCCAATACTGATGGTGTAAGGGTATTTGATTTGCAATGGTTCACTGGTTATGATTATGACTCTGCTTATGCCTTTATTTCATCTATAGGCAGTCAAGGCAAACATATTTATCTTAACTATCAATTACCTTTGGATTTTATATTTATTTTAGTTTATTCATCTACTCTACTTTTTTCGATTGTTAAAATTTTTAAAAGATTAGATTTTTTTACAGCAACCCCAATATTAATTATGCTTATTGACTTTACAGAAAATGCATGCATATATAGTATGCTAACTAAAACAGATATTTCAAAAGCTTTAGTTGCTTTATCTTCTTGTATGACAATTTGCAAAAGTATTTTGCTAGTTTTAGTAATCCTTATAGCATCAATTCATTTATATACTAATTTTATATCTAACCCCAAAAATGATTGTATTGATTTAGCGAGTAAGAGTTCTACATAATATACTAAATTATGACATAAAAAAACAACTTCTCTTAAAAGAAGTTGTTTTTTGTTTTATTCTTTATGCTGTAACCTGACTTTTCTTACGCTTTGGAGTAGGAAGAAATTTGTTAATATTAATAAGTGTAAATGAAATCAAGAAAAGATTACCAACATAGAACAATCCAGCTGTCAAGCCTGATGGAATAAGCCCTGCCGAAGATATCGAAAGAAGTATAATCGAATATGTACTGCACAATATTGAAGGCTTAACAATACATATATTTAACTTTTTAATATACTTCTGTACAAAGGTTATGGATAAAGAAACCACAATTATACTTATAGTTGCATACCAACAAGAACCTATTACAGAAATTGAAATCATCATAGCCAGTTGCAAATATGAGAATGCAGAAACAAGACCTACAAAGTATGGTAAAGCGAAAGCAACAAATACAATCGAGCTATATGCCAATTTAATTAAAATTGTTTCATATGGTAAATCCACAAGCCCGTTTAACATCAAGAAAGCTGATAAAGGAACAAGCAAATTGTCCATTCCATGAGATGAGGTCATTTCAAATATTGTTGCAGCAATAGCTACCATAAAAGAGATAATTAATATGTTTTTCAACGCAAGGTCTGTGAAAAGCAAAGCAGTTGTTGGAACAATTATCAAGCAAGTAACAAAGAAAACCAAAGAACCAAATTTAGTTTTTTTATCTTCTCCCTTACACGCCATATTAGCTTTTCCGTACTTAGAACCAAGCAATGCAGCAGAGCTGTCAGAAAGTGCAAGTATCGCCATTGGTGTAACAAAAAGGAATGGATTAAGTTTTGTAAGCCATATTAATAAAGCCATAACTATTGGAAAAATAACCTCTCCATAAGACTTTAAGTTGCCAGTGTCATAAAGAAAATCGCCAGAGGCAGTTTTGTTTTTATCTTTTTTGAATTTAGATGTAGACCTAAGCGTGAGTAATATAAAACAAGCCACAATAACTGCTGGTAATATGTAGTTCCATTCGCCTAACCAAGGGAAAGTCATTGCGAGGAGACCGCCACCAGTGTGAATGGCCTTTCTTGCTGAGGGGATATTAAATTTACTCTTTGCAAGCTTAACAAGAACTATCATAAGTATAAACCCTGAAAGCGCAACAACGCTTGCCCAATACCCTGTAAACATCATTAACCACACCTTTATTCAAATTATAATCATAAGAATTTCCAAATTTAAGTTTAATCTTTATGCTCCTATCTTATTAAATTAGTCGCTTAAAGTCAACACATTTTATGTATAAATTATCTAATAGATTAACGCTTCGTTTAGTCAACTTAAACAATTGTATTTTCTTCTTGTACAATATACATAAAAATATAAAAAAAATAAGCTTGTTATTATATTCTAAATCTGAATTAACATCCTAAGCGTGTGGCTCTTTGTAGGAATGCATAAAAAAAGACTGCAAAAGCAGTCTTTTTTCTAAATGCTAAATTATGATGATTTCATTGCTTTTTCGACAAATTCCTTCAAAATATTATAATCTACCTTAGAATGATGACGAATATCCATTGGCATCTTATCAATTTGCAACACAATGTCAATGCCAACCTCGTCCTTAAACTTTTCTAAACTAGGCAATTGAGCATTTGTACACTCTGTAACCAAAATTCGTTTTTCATTAAACATTGTAACGGTAGAATGCTTAATTCCAAGTTTTGTGCTAACTGCACTCTCAATAGCAAAGGGATACAAAACACCTCTATCATCTGAGATAACTGCGCTTGCCCTTCCCATAAGCCAAAGCATTCCGTTATCATCAAAATAACCCAAATCACCAGTTCTGTGCCAACGAACACTTTCTACATCAAACTTGTTTTCGTCATCACCAATTCCATCTAAGTATCCCTGTAAAACATGATCTCCGCTAACAACAATCTCGCCAACATCATGGGCAAGCACCATGTTTGCAAACTCTTCCTCAGTTATCTTGCCAATAGATTCATCGGGCAAGTTTTTTATAACCTTACACTTGATATCCTCAACAACATATCCGCCGATTAAGCCCGCTCCATTTGATATTAAATCAAATTGCACTTTTGTTAGTCTATCATACTCAACCTCTGCAATTGGTTCTGCCTCCGTAGAGCCATAAACTAAAAGCAATTTAGCGTTTGGAAATGCCGTTTTAACATTTTTCATCATATAAGGAAAAATAGGCCCACCGCCAACATTAAGTCTTGTTATCGAAGGTGCCTTCTGCCCTGTTTCAAATAAATAATCAGCAAGCCTGCTAACAATTGCAGGTGATGCAGTAATTCTTGTTATTTCAAAATTTTGAATCTGTTCAATTATTTTTTGTGGGTCTTTAGTTGTAATTTTTGAAAGACTTTTATGCGGTATAACCGTACCTATTCCTTTTGCAATATTTGCAATAGTAAATACTGGCAAAACAGCAATATCAATATCGCCATCACTATAAGCCATTGTTTTATCTATAATTTTATATTGTGTAAACAAGAAATTTTGTGTTCTGACGGCAACCTTTGGTATTCCCGTGCTACCACTTGTAAAAGTGATTAAGGCGGGCAAATCTTCTCCTGTGTTTTCGCTAATATAATCTATATTAGTATCATCAAAAGCTTTTTTAGAAAACATTTTACCAGTTGTAAAAGAATGCTCAACCTTTCTAAGTGCAGATAGCTTTAGCTTTAATAAAAAAGATTTTCTGCATCCTATAAAAAAGTCTGGCTTAACTCTGGTTAAACACTTTTCAATATAATCATCTGTTGCTGTGGGGTCAAAAACAATTACGCTAGCGCCCAAACTCCATATAGCCATTAACGCCACATACATGCGAACGGAAATTGGCTCAAGCAAAATTATATTTGAATGCTTTTTTACTCCAGATTCAGAAAGAACTCGCTGAGCATATTTTGTCATTTGAGCAATTTCTTTATATGTATATTTTTTATTTCCTTCAAAGAATGCAATTTGGTCGCCAAAGTTTTTTGCATTCTCATAAAGCAATGAAGATATATCCATTATTAAATTACGCCCCTTGTGATAAATAAATTATAAATTCTTAATATATAATGTGTATCTTCTGTTATGGTCAAAATCTTTATCAATCAAATTAGCCGATACATTTTCATCATAAACAAGAGCAACAATAACATCTTTAAACCCTAGTTTTACCGAACGCCTATAAGCATCTTTAAGCATAGCCGAGCCAAGCTTAATTCGTCTGTATTCAGGCAACACGGCAATTGTTTTTGCAATTATTGTTTCAACCTTGCCTTTAGTCTTCATTTCATTATAATCTGGAATTAAAAACACAAATCCAATTGGTTTGTCGTTATGAAAGGCTAAAAGAATAAGTTCTGAAACCAAATAATCTTTATAAGCATAATATTGCTTTTTAAACTCGCTTCTATCAATTTCAGTGTAATAAAGATTGTTTGAAAAAGCTATTGCTGAAATATCATAAATCTTGTCAAGCTCCGCATCCAGATTTGACATGTCAACGCTTCTTAATGTAATGCTTTGCTTTTCTAAATCTAACAAAAGATTGTCGCATTTTTCAAGGTTTGTAGGGATTTGAGAACGCTTTGAAAAATACTGAGACTCTTCACAAAAGCCAGCAACTTTGAACCAATCAGGATACTCAGCTGGATTTTGTGGCTCCAACAAAAAAGGTGCACTACCGTCAGAATATGTTGCAAAACGATATCGACGCCATGTGTTTCCGTCCATAGGCCCAATAACACTTTCACAGCCTTTTTCCTTTAAAAGTTGGCATGCCTTTTCAAGAACTGCTTGTGCTGCATCCTGATTTTGAGCTTCAAAGTGACCCACAGTTCCAATTTTTGTGTTATCTTTACCTTTTGGTGCATGAGTAAACCATACAGAGCACCTTGCAAGTATGGTTTCTCCACCTTTATAAATTATATGAAAATCCGCCTGACTGCCAATAAAGCTTTCTATGGAAAAACCTGAATATATCTTTTGGTCAAGATACTTCTCGGCTTCACTTATATTATCTTTACTTAAAACCTCAAACATTTACGCTCACCCTATTCCAACATTTGCATTAACAATCTCTTCTATGCGTAAAGCACTATAAAAGAAAGCTTTGTCTTGTAAAAATAGTTTTTCTGCAAGTTCTGTGTTGCTTGTAACTTCATTTGCTAAGCTTTGCGGAACAAAACGAGGAGCAAGCATATTCCAATAAACAACCTTTGCACCACTGTTTGCAGATGCAATAAGTCGCTTATATATATCCGTCATAGCATCTTCGGACATATACTCAAAAATGTCACTAAGATTATATCCATCAAATTTTATATCTCCCATATTTTCAAGAGCAGTCTCAACAGACCATAACCTTGTTTCTAAATTATCTATGTTTTGCTTTATAATCTCAAAGTTTTCTTCTCTTAATGCGTGTGGCAATGATTTTCCAAAGTTACCCTTAAGAATATAATACAAATATGGATTTTCAGATGTATCAAGCTCTGTTAATGCATATTTTGTTCTTTGCAGAATTCTTTCAGAAACAGGGACATCGACATAACGGAAAAAGGCTGGGTCACGCCCAAATTTACCCATGATTTTTTTTGAGAAGAACATTTTAAACATAATACGCCACTGAAAATTGTTCCATGTCTTGTCATAAAACTCTTTGCGCTCATCTAATGTTTTAGGCTCAAAAAGTTTGTCAACAGTAGCCGTAGTGTGTATAAGCTTCATTGCTTTGCGAAACATTGCAAAGTAGTTTTCAAACTTGCCAACATGATAAAAACCCGTTTCTATATCTGCCAAATTCAATTCCCAAAAAGCAAGACAATCGACAGGAAGCTCAGGCTTTAATCTGTTGTATATTTCAAGCCTATTACTGCACTCTCGCACGCCAGAGAAAGCAATCATATCCTCATAACTTAAATGTTTATAGGCAGCCTTTCTAAGCTCTACACAAGCTATTTGAGAAGGGTTTAGGTCAACAGCAACAACCTTTGCTGGATTTTTACATAATAATGAAATTGAATTATCTCCCGCAGATGCTATTGAAAGATAGTTTCCGCCCTCTTTGACAGCAAGCGCATCAATTAATATATCTGCATCTTCCCAGCACTGTGCATATCTGATTATTGAAAAATCAGCATAGTTCATTACTTCGCTACCCATATTTACTCCCCTATTTCATTATTTTTAGTTTCAAGAATCTCAACTGTTCCAGTCATACCATTAACTCTAATAATATCGCCGTCTTTTATTAATGTTGTTGCATCATCAACCGAAACAACAGCAGGTATACCCATTTCCCTAGAAACAATAGCAGCGTGTGATAGCAAGCTGCCCCTTTCAACAACAAGAGCTGAAGCCATACTAAACAGAGTAATCCAGCCTGGATCTGTTCTTTCTGCAACAAGTATTTCACCATCACGCATAGCAGTGTTTGTTGGGTCTACTACAACACGGGCAACACCGGTAATAAGTCCAGGGCAACAAGCAAGACCTTTCATTGCATTGCCTGAATTCTCTGTATCTGCCTGCGGATTGTTTTGAAACTTAAACTCCTCCATAGGTGCTCCACCCATTGTTCCATGAACAACAAATCTTCTTGGAGGTGTGCTCTTCTTGCGGTTTTCCTCATACTCATTCTTTCTTAATTTAACAAGTCCCTTTAAGTCATAAGTTGAGGATGTACCATCAATATATCCCATTATTTCTCCTATTTCTAAGAAGAATATATCACGCTTGTCTTCAATAACACCACGAGAAGAAAAACGAATGCCAAGCTCAACAACTATGCGTCTAACCCTACCAAAAACACGAGTACGCTCGAAGCGTAAGTTCTCACGATTTCTAACGGTTTTACCAGCATTTTTGCGTATAAACTTAAATATTATCTTTCTAATTGGATGACCTTTAAGGTCCTGTTTAACCTTAAGTTCAGCGACTCTTACCGTTTCCTCCCTGTCCTCTCCAGTAAATTGACTTTTAAGGGACAAAGCTCCGATTGAGCGGTAAAGTAAAAGTGGATTGTCAGAAAGAGTGTCAGATTCAAGCTTTAATTCATCCATGCAGCGGTCAGAGAATCTTTCCATATATGCACTCAATTGCTTTTTAAATTCTGGCTTTTTCTTTAATGCGTTTGTAATTTGAGAAAGGCTACCATTAGTTAAAAGCACACAAAAGTCATGGTCATCACGAATACTTGCAGCCATTTCCCTTGTAAGTCTTGCAGGCTCTGCACTAATTATGCCGCCCTGACCACAAAGTAGGTCGTTATGTATATCTTTATCTGTGCACCATTTTCCACAAAGCTTGCTTAATGTTCCGTGAAAAATCATTGTAAAAAAGTCATTTGCTAGTGGAGTGTCCCACTTTGATATAAGCTTGCTTTCAAGCTCATAATAATAGCTATATAACTCATCTATGCTCATTTCATCAAGTCTACGGTCATCCAAAGCTTCTTTGGTATAGCCATAGAATTTTTCAACCTTTGAATCAAGATGATTGTATGTATGAAGAAAATGATTTATAGTCCTTATATTTTTTCTGGTCTTAAGGAATTTTGACTCTTCCTTAGGCTTAACAGAGTCCATAAACTCCTTTGGAAGAGGCTCTTTAACACCCATCATACTTTCCATAAGGCTACTCATTGCTTCATAATACGGCATAATAGCAAGCATCTGATACCATGAAAGCAAGTTGTAGTAAACTCTTCCGTCCTTAAAACCAAGCATACATTTAAACATCAGAGAGTTTTCATCAATTACTTTTTGAGATATTCCAAACAAAGCACAGAACTGCTTATAAACTTCTTGATAAACATAAGCAATAAATGAAGCTGTGAGTGGCATTGTAACATTGCCATAACTTTCTGCTATATTACTGTTATCAAATATAACTGTTCTAGCATCGGTTTGGACAGTTGTTCCAATCGTTGTAATAGGGCGTGATTGTAATAAATACAAATTATCATCTTCATATGCCCATTCAATATCCTGATAACGGCCAAAAATGCCACCAGTTCTTCTTGCAAGCTCTGCAACCTCTTTAACTTGCTCGTCAGTTAAAACTGCAACTTTTTTAAGCTCCTCCGGAACATCTTCACAAACAACCGAATTGTTCTTTATAACATGGCTTACATTCTTGTCTGCAATTTGTTTAAGTTGAGTGTTTCCATCTAAGTCAACTGTATAAACATCAGCGTTTGCATCGCCATCAACAAGAGCACTTCCAAGCCCAAAAACAGCACTTACAGTAGCAGTTTTTTCACTTGCAGTAATTGGATTTATTCCAAATGCAACTCCTGCCTTTTCTGCCTTTACCATTTTTTGAATAAGAACAGTTGGAACTTCAGGTATGCCTGTTACTCCATTTTGTTCACGATAGAATAAAACACGCTCAGCAAAAGCTGATTTCCATACAAGTATGGTTTTTTCAAGAAGATTCTCTACAGGTGTCCAAAGATATGTTTCAAACTGTCCTGCAAAGGAAGACGAACCAGAATCTTCACTAAGTGCAGATGAACGAACTGCAAAAGCATCTCCTGAGATAGTTTTAATTTCTTTTAAAATTCTATCTGCAATATCTTTTCTAACTTCAAGATTCTCAATTGATTTTGTAAAATCATTAATCTTCCCTGCGTTTAATAAATCTGCTTGCTCCTTCGTTAAGCTGTCAAAAAAAGCATTATTTGTTACTGCAAACCATTCTGGAATAGGTAAGTCATATTCAGAAAGCCTTGCAAGTGAGCCCGCTTTTCCTCCAAGTTTTTTAAAAGAGCTTTCATCTATGTAATCATGTCGAATAATATAATCACTCATCAATTGTACTCCTTAGGTTAATTTAATATAAAAGAAGTGGCAAAATACCAAGAGCAGTATAATCACAAATTGACCATACACCCGAAAGATTTTCCATCCTCTTTGAATTTTTTGTAGTTGGATTTTTTACATACAGTATGCAATTTACAATATTAAAAACAACAACAATTGGAAGAAGAATATGAGCAGGAGTTGCTCTGTGAATTTGGTTTGTAGCAATAAATGTGAAGCCCATTGAAAGTGTCATACATCCACACCAAACAATTGCACAAACTTTTCTTCCCCAAAGGAACGAATATGTTTCAACGCCTTCTTCTTCATCCTCTGGTGCACGCATTTTACGGCCAACCTCAATAACAATTCCATCTAAAAAGCTTGAAGAAATAAACCAAAGCACGAGTGGAGCCAAGTACCATTTGTTCCTTGGTGCAAAGTCACAAGCAGTTGCATAAAAATCTAATATTGGCATGATTAACATATGTGATAACAAATATACAACATGGTGTTTACGAAGCCAAGTGCCACAAAAAAACTCTTTTCGCATCATAAGCAAATACAGCCAAGCGATTAAAAGCAAAGGAACCAATGTGTAGTGCAAAACCACAGCGAAAATAACTTCAATTATCATAAGCGCAATTGCAATATTGCGAAGCTCTGTAAGCTTTACAAGTCCACGAGGGACAGGACGATATGGACGATACCTTGAATCATCATCAAAATCTTTGTGCTCGTCCGCAATACGCAAAAGTGCAAAAACAGTGAAGGAAGTAATGAATGATGTGATTAAAGACATTATGCCTACTTTTCCGCCACGCAAAATAGCTGCGTATCCTACCGCACTAGTACTAAATGCTGCAATCATCGGTATGTACATAAGAATAGGGAATCTTTCTTTCTGGTAGATATACCAGCGGTTTTCTTTTAATTTACTCATTTTTAAATATCACCTTTCAAAGCTTTACAAAATTTAGGATACTTCTTTTTGAACATTATAACTAAAAACCAGATTTTTTTCAATGCAAAATAGCGACAAACATATCGATGTAAATGACTATTTATTTATCTATTAAGAAATTTTTATGATAAAAATCGCTGTATTTTTATTAAATTGCCGAAATTCACATCAATTAAAGTATTCATAAGATAGATTGTAAAATGAAGTGCGACAAATAAAAATAGCCCATAAAAGATTTTTCGTGTAAAATGAAGTTACCACAACACCATTACACACGGAGGAATC
>RZYX01000193.1 GCA_009930155.1 Clostridia bacterium
GTTATGTAGCTCACGCATTGAAAAGCATACTTATGAAGAGGTAACGATGATTGAAGAAATAGGAGGAATTCACGCATTGGCGTGTTTTGAAAGTGATACACCATTAAATGTATATAATGCACATACACTACACTTCTTATATACGCATGGGGCAACACTTGTAACTCTTTCTCATGAATTGAGCGTTGATGAGGTGGAGGAATTGTTAAAGAACTATCGCAAACACTATGAGCAATGTTGTAATACACAATATGTTGTTTATGGACGTGTCGAAGTAATGGTTAGTGAACATTGTCCAATTAATGCAACACTGCTTGATAATGATAAAGTCAACTGTCGCTTATGTCGTCAGAAAACATATGCATTAAAAGACAAGTTTCATAATTTATTTCCTATGCATAATGATGATAAGTGTCGTATGCACTTATACGATTATAAAATAAGTGATAAAATCGCATCTATTCCACAGTTGTATAAAATGGGGGTTAATGCTGTTCGTTTTGATTTTACCTTTGAAGATACAGAAACAGTAAAACAGGTGATACAAAAGGCAAAAAAGGTCAAAATAACAACCGAAAATTCCAAAGTTTAGAAGTTTTAGGGAATTTGTTTACAGTAAAATACAAATTTCATATAATGGCATCGTACGAAAGGTGTAGATGATTATGACAAAGGTAAGTAGACAAATTGTAAATGACATTGTAATCTGCACTGGGGACGATTGCGTTCATATTTATTGACGGATAAGAGTAAGTATATAGTACTTACAATTATCCGTTTTTTATGTTAGGAGGAAAAAAATAATGGACCAGGAAATGAAACTAATGTGGGATTGTGGTGCCAATGGCGATGTGAATATGCTTGTGGCACAGATGAAGAAAGGACTAGATATTAACTATCAAAACGAAGAAGGTAGAACGATCTTAATGCGTGCAGCAAAACGTGATTTTAAAGATATTGTGCGTATTTTAATTGATGCAGGAGCAGATGTAAATAAGCGTGATCGCAATGGGAAAACAGCACTTATGGGAGCTGCGAAAAAAGGAAATAAAACCATTGTAAAAAAATTGATGGAAGCAGGAGCAGATTTAAACATTCAAGATGTAAAAGGTAGAACGGCTTTAATGCGTGCAGCTTTTATGGGACATGATCGTGTTGTGAAAGAGATGTTGAAGGGTGATTTAATGCTAGATACAAAAGATGAAAAGGGAAGAACAGCATTAATGGAAGCATGTCTTGCCTATAAACAAGATGTTATTGATTTGTTGCTTGTGTCTAAAGCAAATGTGAACTTAGCGGATAATAATGGTTGTACAGCTTTAATGCGTGCAGCATATGCAGGGTATGCAGGATTAGTAGAGCAACTATTAGATTATGGTGCAGATAAAGAGATGGAAGATGAAGAAGGACGTAAGGCAATTCATTATGTTAGAGAACATTGTTTAGATGAATTGAAACCTTTACTTAAGTAGGTGGGCATATGAGAGATTATAAAGCGAGTGAGGTTAGAAATGTCAGTGTATTAGGACATAGTGGAGCAGGGAAAACAAGTATCTTAGAAGCAATGCTATATTTTACCAAAGCGAGTGATCGTTTTGGGAAAACAAGGGAAGGTAGTAGTTTAATTGATTACGATAGTGAAGAAATTAAACGTGGTATGAGTATTTATGCCAGTGTTGTACCGATTGAATGGCAAGATAACAAAATTAATTTTGTGGATACACCAGGATATTTAGATTATGTTGGGGAAATGGAAGCAGCCGTTGAGGTTTGTGATAATGCGTTAATTGTCGTAAGTGCGAAAGAAAAAGTACAGCCAGGTACCATAACTGCATGGGAAAAAGCTCAGGCAAGAAAAATTCCAACTATTTTCTTTGTTAATAAATTAGATGAGGAACATACTTCCTTTGATGATGCCTATAATGCACTGCGAGATTATTTTGGAAAAAGTGTGATTCCTTTTGAAGTACCAATAATAGAAAAAGGAGAAGTGGTTGGTTCTATCAATATTTTAAGAAACAAAGCATGGTATTTTAAAGGGGAGAAAGCAAGTCGTGATACTTCTTACGATGTGCCTGAGGATATGCAAGCGATTGTCGATGATTATAAAAATAAGATTGCTGAAGCAGTGGCAATGTGTGATGATGAATTAATGGAAAAATTCTTTAGTGGGGAAGAATTTAGCGATCAGCAATTAACACGAGGTGTACGCATCGGTGTACGCAATGGGGATATTGTTCCTGTCTTTAGTGGTTGTGCTACTTTATCTGTAGGAATTGAACGCTTAATGGATTTAATTATTAAATACTTTCCAACATATGGCGAAAGAGGTACCTTGTTTGTCAATGATTTAAAAACAAATGAATTGAAGGAAATTCGTTGTGCAGAAGATGAAGTAATGTCAGCAAGAATTTTTAAAACAATCGTTGATCCATTTGTTGGACGTATTTCTTTCTTGAAAGTGAGAAGTGGTGTATTAAGTTCTGATTCCATTGTTTATAATGCAAAGAAAGAAGAAGTAGAAAAAATTTCACAAATCTTTATTATTAAAGGAAAACATCAAACTGCGGTTGGTAAGTTATTTACAGGGGATATTGGAGCAGTAGTAAAATTGCAATACTCACAAACCAATGATACCCTTTGTGATAAAGGACATAGTTATGTGATTGAAGATATTCATTTTACACAAGGTTTGTTAGGGAAAAGTGTAAAACCTCTTTCTAAAAATGATGAAGATAAGGTCAATGGTGCATTGGCAAGAATTTGTGAAGAAGATCAAAGTGCTCGTGTGGTTAATAACCTAGAAACAAAAGAAACGATTCTTTATGGTGTTGTATCCAGATATATATTCAGGAACCCGATGGTCGGGAGCTTCGA
>RZYX01000194.1 GCA_009930155.1 Clostridia bacterium
TTCTATATGTTATAAGTTCGTGGGGAAAACTCTATAGCTTGCTATGAGGATGAAAGTCATTAACACAAAGGACACAAAGTTCATGAGTAATAAAAAAAATATTTATTGATTATACAGGAGAAGAAGATTTTGTAGTTCCATTTTTAATTAATATAGATGGAAATGGATCTATAAAAACTCATGTGGGAACCCTGTCTAATCACAATGCTAGAGTACATAAAATGTCTAAGCTTCAACGTGAGCAGTTGTATAAGCAATTGGTCATTCTCGTTGACAATAAAAACATGGGGGAAGTCACAGGAAAATAGATTTTAGGGGCAAAATTCAATAGAAAGGTACATTTTTTAATTAGCCTTTATGAGAAGTTCAAGGGCATGATAGAGATTTAAAAAAGATGCTCCAAAGATATGAAGTGCTAGATGAACAAGTCAAATAGCGAGGTATAGGCATCATCAGATATGGTATGGAAATAGAAATACTCTATTTACATTTGAGAGTATACCACTATATAAAATCAAAATGATTGACAATAGGCTAATGAAAGTGCTATCATGAAAATGTAAATTGAATAGAGGTAGTGTGTAACTGTTAAGCAGGCATTAACTATTTTATTGAGTAGAGATACGATTTTGTATCTTTTTGGACTATTCCATACTTACTAAAATAAGATGCCTGCTTTTTTGGTTTATCTACTTATTTATCTATTCAACATTTGCGTAGGACATTTAAAAAGAAAAGGAGGAATTTTAATGGTAGGAATTGTTCTTGCGAGTCATGGCGAATTCGCAAATGGGATTCTACAATCGGGTGCTATGATTTTTGGTGAACAAAAAAATGTAAAAGCAATCACATTAGCACCTAGTGAAGGGCCTGAAAGTCTCAAGGCAAAAATGGAGGCGGCTGTCTCTACATTTGAAGATCAAGAAAATGTGCTATTCTTGGTTGATTTGTGGGGAGGTACACCCTTTAATCAGTCAAATATGCTAATTGAAGGACATGAAGATAGATGGGCCATTGTAACAGGGTTGAATTTACCTATGTTGATTGAGGCATATGCATCTCGTATGTCTATGAATTCAGCTCATGAGATTGCGACACATGTAGCAAAGGTTGCTAAAGAAGGGGTTAAAACAAAGCCAGAATCACTAGAACCTAAAGAGGAAAAAGCTAAGGGAGCGAATGCAAACACAAGATTTACTGGTGGGATCCCTGAGGGAACTGTGTTAGGAGCTGGAAAAATTAAATATGTATTAGCACGTATTGATACTCGTTTATTACATGGACAGGTGGCAACAACTTGGACAAAAACAACACAACCAGATCGTATCATCGTTGTGTCGGATGCTGTAGCGAAAGATACATTGCGAAAAAACATGATGGAGGAAGCAGCTCCACCAGGGGTAAAAGCAAATGTTATACCAATTGATAAAATGATTCAAGTGGCTAAAGATCCACGTTTTGGTGCGACAAAAGCAATGTTGTTGTTTGAAACACCACAAGATGCACTACAAGCAATTGAAGGTGGAGTTGAGATTAAAGAGTTAAATCTTGGGTCAATAGCGCATTCATTAGGAAAAGTGGTCGTGAACAAAGCCATCGCTATGGATGGTGAAGATGTGAAGGCAATTGAAGCACTAATGAATAAAGGAATTAAATTTGATGTTCGAAAAGTTCCTGCTGGAGTGGTGGCAGTGGCAAACAAGTATCATAAACCATGTATTTGCATTAGTGGGGCATTGGGGTTACAATATAAAAAGCTTTATCAGCTAGGCTTTATTGGTATTTATAGCGTTGCTGATCGAGCGATGAGTTTTTCACAGGCACTAGAAGGAGCAAAAGAAAAATTAGAAGCTGCAACGTATAGCATTGTGAAAACAATTATGTATTTTATCAATAAGGAGGACTTATGAAAAAAATAGGAATTTTGTTTCTTTGTTTGCTTTGCGTGTCATTAAGTGCATGTGGTAAAGATGAAGAAGTAATGGACACATTTATTGGGACACCTCACATTTTTGTTGTAGAGGAAGGTCAAATTGTGGCAAGTGTTTCGCCAGGAGATGGCTCAGAAGGGAGTGGTCATGGTGAATATTTTAGCTCTAAAGAAAGTTTTGATCGCTTGATGAATCAATATAAAATGGTTGATAAAGATCAAAAAGAAGGAGAAATCATTAATATCCACTATGCTGATTTTGTGGAAATGATGGATAAAAAAACAAGTTTTGTGGCCATTGCAACACAAACGACATGCGGGCATTGCCTTTCCTTTAAAGAGAATGTGTTAGATGATTATATTAAAAATAATGGAATTAAAATTTATGAAATTAACTTTACGTTAGAAGCCTCTAGTGATGTCGCAAAAGCAGCATTTGAGGAAATGAAAGAGCTAGTGAAATAAGAATGTTAAAAACGAAAGAAACACCTAGTGTTTCTTTTCATTTTATGTTATCATAGTAATATCGAAATGAAAGAAGGCTGAAATGTTTGCAGAAACATTTTACAAAATAAAAAGAACCACTTTCAAATAAGCAAAGGAGACAACCTGTGAATGAATTAGAAAATAATGCATTATTCTGGCAGAAATTAGATACAATCTATCTGTCAAGTAAGCTAGAAATCGATCGTCCTAAATATACTTGTCACTATAAGTATTCTAATCTGATTAGGTTTAAATCACGCCTTGCTCAAAATTTCCACTCTGGCTCTTAGCTGAGTGTAATTGACATTGAATATTGTTCCGTCTTGGTTATGGGCAGCGATAATCGCTTCCTGCATCTCTGGATGTAATGACACTCATCACAAAAGTTCTCCCGCTTTTGCTATTCTTGCGGCGTCGTCTAATAGTGCATTGGCTTTGATAATTTCTGGATCGATTCCTG
>RZYX01000048.1 GCA_009930155.1 Clostridia bacterium
CAAACCCTCATCATTATATCAAAAGGAGGTTTTTCTTGTATCTAAAGATTTTTATCCACACCGGCAGAGCCGGTGGTTATTTGTCCTAAAGAGTACAAATTAACACACACCTCTTACGGGGTGTGTGTTTTGTTATAACAAATAAAAATATTTCAATTTTAGTTGCTCTCATAAAAAACTCTTTTATATAAAAAGTTAGAATCCTATATCTCTTATTAATTTATCTGCCTTATCATCCACAGCATCAAAGTTCATTGCTTCAATATAATAACTCTCAAGCTTATCGTGTGTTTGCTTTGCTGATTTAAGTAACTTTATTGCTTCGTTTTGAAGGTCGTTACCCGCTTTTTTATTAAATTTCATTCTGTACTTATGATTTTTAATCCCTACAGAATCCATAAATCGTCTTGCATGTATTTTCTTTATAGGCAATATGTCCTCAACCGTCTGTTCCCGTACAAATGCAAGAGAAAGCTCTGGCACAAGCACTTGGTCAATACCCGTTACAAACGTTGGTGAAGGGCAAACAATGACACTATAACCACACCCTTGTGCATATTCCGCAACGAGCTTTAATATATGCTCACTCGTGTCGCCTATGCAATCATCAATTAAAACAATTCTCTCACACATATCTTTTATAGTTGATTCAAAAGTCATAAGTCCATTTGGTGTAACGGCAGACAGCATTCTTCTTTTTGCCTTTTTTCCAACTGCCGCACAGCCTAGCTCACGCCGTGCCAAACGCACAGAGTAATTTATTAGCTTCTCGTAATCTGTGTATTGTGATACTATTTTTCTGCTATCTGAAAGCAACGCACTCGACGCACTCAAAAACCTTTGTGCTCGCTGGTGATACCCTGAATTTTCTACGGTTAACGCTTTAATTTCATCTGCATTTTTTCTTAGTTTATCTGCATCCCAGCACTCACCAAGATTTACAATCTGCTCAACACACCCTGGAAATCTTGGCTCAACAATATGCGGTGCTGTGCCATCCGCTATGCATACCTTAATTTGTGGAAATATAACAGCATCAAGAGACTCAGGGTCTGATGAGCAATAAATCAGCTCACACTCTATGCCCTCTTGCTGTGCTTTCTTTGCAACTTTTTTCATAACTCCCGATTTCCCTGTTCCAGGGCCACCTTTTATTATGTATGCTTTGCTGTTTTCAAATGGGTCATAAAGTTCATCAAACAGTGAAAAAAATCCAATCGACGAGTTCGTTCCCAAAAAATATTTCATTTGACCTTGCTGCATTGCGTTACCCCCCTTATGCTAACATCTTATTCCAGCAAATCTTAATATGACACAATTAAATAATTGCCTTTTTATTTATTGATAGATTGTCAAGTTAAGTGCAACACCTATGCAAAATAGAGTTGATAACCTCAGTTGGAGTTCTCCAACCAAGTCTTTTACGAGGGCGATTGTTGATAAGATTTACAACATCGTTTAAATCATCTTGTGACACATTGGCTAAAGATGTGCCTTTGGGGAAAAACTGCCGAATCAATCCGTTCGTATTTTCGTTTGTTCCTCGTTGCCACGGAGCGTGAGGGTCACAAAAGTATACTGACATATCGGTTTGTTTTGCAAGTTCTTGATGATGCGTAAACTCCTTACCGTTATCCACCGTGAAGCTCTTTTTTATGGAAGTCGGAATCTCTTTAAAAGCGTCAACAGTAGCTCGATTGAATATTCTATCTTTTCTATCCGTTAGATAAAATGCAACTAAATATCCAGATACTCGTTCAACATGAGTGCCAAAACAACCGGTTTTTCGTTTACCAAGTACAGTGTCGCTCTCCCAATGTCCTGCCTCTGTTCTGTTGTTTGCCGATTCAGGACGGTCATGGATAGAAACGGTGTTCTGTATCTTACCACGTTTATCAGATGTTTTGCGTTTTTTGTATTTCCACTTAAAACGCATGATTTTCTTTAATTGTCTTGGAAGAACTCCATTATCAATAGCTCGATATATGGTAACGAAAGATAATGAAAATGGTTGCTTTTCCAGCTTGGCTCTTTCGCAAATCTGTTCTGGCGTCCATCGGAGTTCCATGCGTTCAAGCACATAGCTTTTTATCGTTTCATCTAATAACTTTGGTGTTTTGCCACATTGCTTCTTTCGCTTAGAATAAAGCTTTTGAGCATGATGTGCTGCATAAACTCCATTTTTGTAACTGTTACGCTTAAATTCACGACTTACACTGGATGGCGACCGCTTAAGTATTCGTGCAATAGCACGAATACTTAAGCCATGTTCTAATAAACATCTTGCTTTTTCTCGTTCTTCAATGGTAAAATGGGTGTAGCGATTCATTTTGCTTTCTCCTGTTCTTTTGGTTGTCATTCAACTACCATTTTACAGGATTGCGAGATGTTTCGCTATCTTTTTATGTGTTGCACTTATATTGTAAACCTATCTTTTTTAAATATAAATATTTGACATTTTTATAATAATAGCAAATTTGTTCTGTGTGACAAATCGACACCCTACAAAATTGCTAGGAACTTATAGGACTACCGAAACGAAGCTTTTTATAAAAAAAGCTTGATGTATCTTACCGTTTGCATACATATTTAAACCCATTTCATCATAATTTAACCCCTAACCGTTATTTACGGTTGGGGGTGTTTTTAAATATTAAATTACTCTGCAAATCAGCCATGCAGACGGCAATATTCCTTTATAGCATCGCGCATGAACTGTGCCGTGCCCTCGCCAAACTGATCAATGTTATTTTTAAATCTTTCATCATACACATACATATCCGCAAGCGAAAATAAAATTTCATTCGTGCATTTATAAAAATTATTTGTAATATAGTCCTGCCAGGTTTTAACCATTTCTAAGACCTCCGGCTCACTTGAGTTTTTATCCGTGTTTTGTGCGAACCATAAAAAAATCTTTGATGATTTCTCATTTATCTTTGTCCACTCTTTTGAACCATAATTTTTAGTTCTTTGCTCACTTTCAGCATACGCCGAAGTGTTACCCCATTTTTCTTTTACTTCTTCGGCAAACTCTTTTTTTGCCTTCTCCATTTGACTCATATCAAATTCTTTAAAGCTCATAGTACTCTCCCCTTTCAATGTTTTATCTATCAGGTTTATCAATTTTTTCAGTCTCTTTTGCTTTAACCCAAGCAGGTGTTTTTGATTTTGCAGTGCCTGTATTTTATCATAATTTGAGCTTGAAAGAATCTGTGCAATCTCTTCAAGCGTAAATTCCAGCTCACGATAAAACATAATTTGCTGCAAAAACTCAACATCAGCATCATCATAAAAACGATAACCTGCATCGCTTATTTCGCTCGGGCATAAAAGCCCAATTTCATCATAATAATGCAATGTACGAACACTCACACCCGTAAGCTTAGAAACTTTTCCAACAGACATTTTCATGCCGATCCCTCCTGACAAAACAAATTATAAACTATGACGTAGCGGTAGAGTCAATACTTTTTATTTTATCATAACATAAAGTAGCTTAAGTCAATTATTTTATAATTATTTAAATCTATTTTAACATTGCCTAAACTCGTTTAGATTTGTGTATGTTCATTTCTTTGGTCGCCAAAGAAACTAACCAAAGAAAAGCGACACAGGGGAAACCCTCTGTTCGCTTTCAGTCGGTTTTCCCCCGTAACCCCCATCCAGTAGATTTCGAACGAATAAAAATTATCTTCGTTATTTATTAGTGTCTTTTGATTTATTTAAGTTTAAATTCACCTCATTTCTTTGGCGAGCAAAGAAATGCACCCCAAAAACTTTATAAATACAACGCAAAAGGACCATATCAAATTGATATAGTCCCTAAAACATTAAATATTAAAAACAACTTGTCAGCCGATTTTTTTAACACCCATATAAGGAACAAGTGCCTCTGGAACAGTTATTGTTCCGTCTGCATTCTGGTAATTTTCCAAAATTGCAGCGGTAGTTCTGCCTATTGCAACACCCGAACCATTAAGAGTATGAACAAGCTGTGCCTTGTCCTTTGAATCCTTTTTAAATCGTATTGCTGCTCTGCGTGCCTGAAAGTCCTCAAAATTAGAGCAAGACGAAATCTCAACATATCTATTGTAAGAAGGCATCCAAACCTCTATATCATAAGTCTTTGCAGATGAAAATCCAATATCGCCAGTGCTAAGTGCAACAACTCTATAAGGAAGTCCAAGAAGCTTTAACACTCTTTCTGCATCGTTTGTAAGCTTTTCAAGTTCCTCATAAGAATCCTCTGGATTTGCAAACTTAACAAGCTCAACTTTATTAAACTGGTGCTGACGAATAAGCCCTCTTGTGTCCCTTCCTGCACTACCCGCCTCTGCTCTAAAGCAAGCAGAATAAGCACAATATCTAATAGGCAAATCTTTGCCGTCCAAAATCTCGTCTCTATACATATTTGTAACAGGAACTTCGGCGGTAGGAATAAGAAAGTAGTCATCTGTTGTTTTAAATGCATCATCCTCAAACTTTGGAAGCTGACCTGTGCCTGTCATTGATGCTCTATTAACCAAAAAAGGTGGCAAAATTTCTGTGTATCCATTTGCAGTGTGGGTGTCAAGATAAAGGTTTATTATCGCCCTTTCAAGCCTTGCTCCAAATCCCTTATAAAAGGTAAAGCGTGCGCCAGTTACCTTTGCTGCTGTTTCTGGGTCAAGTATTCCAAGGCTTGCACCCAAATCCCAATGAGCCTTTGCCTCAAAGTCAAAACTTCTAGGCTCGCCAACTTTTCTTACCTCAACATTTTCACTTTCATCCTTGCCAATTGGCACGCTTGAGTGAGGAATGTTTGGAAACTCATACATAATATTCTTTTGCTTTTCTTCAAGCTGGCTCAATTTTTCATCATTCTTTTTGATAGTATCTTTAAGCTCACTCATTTTTGCAAAAATTTCAGTAACATCGCCCCCATCTTTTTTAATTTTGGGGATTTCTCTGCTCGCCTCATTTTGCTCATTACGCAAAACATCGCAAGCCGTCATTATAGCCCTTCTCTGCTCATCTATTGCAAGCACCTCGTCAACAAGTGCATCCATATTTTTATTGCGTGAACGCATAGCGTCCTTTACCCTTTGCGGATTTTCTCTAACTGCTTTAATATCAAGCATAAAAAACACTCCATTTCAATTATTTTACTATATATTTTTTTCTGCATCCAGCTGCTTTGAAAGCTGTGCTAAATCGTCTTTACCAAAAAACTCAAACTCTATTGTTCCTCTTGAACCTTTCCCAACATACACCTTAACTTTTCTGCCAAGTGTTTGAGAAAGTGCAAGCTCAACCTCGTCAAAGAATGTATCACGGCGTTTTACACGCTTTCCAGCCTTTTGCAAATCTTCCTTGCTGCCTAATTTTACAATCCTTTCAACCTCTCTAACAGAAAGGTCGTTTTCAACTGCATCGTTTGCAACTTCTATCATATCTTCCTCACTAGTGAAGGAAAGAAGTGCCCTTGCATGCCCCGCAGAAAGCTTGCCATCTCTTGCAAGAATTCGTACTTGCTCAGGCAAATTTAAAAGCCTAAGAGAGTTTGCAATTGCAGGTCGTGAACGGCCAACTCTTGCCGCCACATCCTCTTGTGTAAGACCATAACTATCAATAAGCAACTTTAAACCCTCTGCTTCTTCAATTGGATTCAAGTCCTCTCTTTGCAAGTTTTCAACAAGAGCAATCTCCATTGCCTGCTCGTCCGTCATTTCTTTTATAACAACAGGAACCTCTACAAGCCCCGCTATTCTGGACGCTCTCCAGCGTCTTTCACCTGCAACCAATTGATATGAACCATCATGCATTGGGCGAACAAGTAGTGGCTGCAAAACACCATTTCTCTCAATGCTTTGAGCAAGCTCTCCAAGTGCTTTTTCGTCAAAAGTCTTTCTAGGCTGTTCTTTGTTTGGCTCAATTTCATTAAGCCTTAATTTTACGGCACTTGTGCCACTAATATTTTCAACTGCATTTTCTGTAAAAAGAGCATCAAGCCCTTTTCCCAATCCGCCTTTTTTAGCCATTCTTTTCACCTCTATTTATTCGTTCTGCTCTATAAACTCTTTTGCCAATCCCTCATAAGCAGAACTACCCTTAGATAACCTATCATAGTACATTACAGGTTGTCCAAAACTTGGAGCTTCCGAAAGCCGAACATTCCTTGGCACAACTGTTTTAAACACTTTGTTTGGAAAAAACTTTTTAACCTCTTCCACAACCTGTTGTGTAAGATTAAGTCTTCCATCATACATAGTGAGGATAACGCCCTCTAACTCAATGTGAGAATTATAAAGCCTTTTAACTTGCCTAACAGTTGACATAAGCTGTGAAAGACCCTCCAAAGCATAGTATTCACACTGAATGGGAACCATAATCGTGTCTGCCGCACATAGTGCATTAAGCGTTATTAAGCCCAATGACGGCGGACAATCCATAAATATGTAATCATATTTCTCTTTGACATATGCAAGAGAAAGTTTAAGCTTTGTCTCACGATTTTTAATCTCAACAAGTTCAAGCTCTGCACCAGCAAGATTCATATTAGCAGGCAATATATCAACATTTTCAAACTGACTTATTTTAATAACATCACTTGCTTTTGCATCATTTATAAGAATATCATAGGCTGAAAATTGAAGTTGCCTTTTTTCAATGCCCATTCCACTGGTTGCATTACCCTGTGGATCAATGTCAACTAAAAGCACCTTTTTGCCTTTTGCTCCAACTGCGGCAGCAAGGTTAACAGCTGTTGTGGTTTTTCCAACCCCGCCCTTTTGGTTAACTATAGCTATAGTTTTGCCCATTTAAACATTCCTTTCCTAACGATATGTTTATTATAAACACTAATCTTTGAATTAATACGATATGGGTAATATTATATCACAAGTTAATGTGTTTTCAAAGTCCTTTTGTATGTTTCACGTGAAACAAAATGGTTTCATATGTGTCTTGCTGATTGTATAAAAGCATTTATTGTTTACATGGTTTATGGTGTATGGTATAATAACCATATAATGGATAATATATCCTGTTATATATTTCTTGCTTATTAGCTTTATATTTACAAGTAAAAAGCAGTTATATGGAGGTGAAAATTAATCTTATGTATTTAATTGATGCGGATTGTTTGTACTTACCCGCAGGAATCGTGTGGCTTTTGTGGCTGATATGGACAGCCCTTCTGTCTAAAAAATACAAACCTGCAAAAAAAATTGTTTTGTTAACAGTGATATACATTTATATCCTAATGGTTTTTGCAGTATCAATCTTCCCTCTTCCAAATTTTCCACTGCCATATCAAGCAGGGCATAATTTTATACCATTCTATACTATAATTAAAACGGCAACAACAACGCCCGTATCAATAGCACTTAAGCAACTTGCAGGAAACATAATAATGTTCATACCCTTTGGGTTTTTAATTTCATTCTTTACAAATAAAAAGAAGTTTGTAAAATGCATCGCATCTGCAACCTTGTTTTCCGTATTTATTGAATTTCTTCAATTCATTCTAGGTGTAACATTTGTTGGTTCACAGTATCGTGTAGTTGATATTGATGATGTTATCCTTAACCTACTTGGTGCTATTATTGGCTTTTGTATTTTTAAAATCACTCCGCATTTCATAAAAGACCCGTTATTACCCCCAACGCAAAGAAAAAAACTTCAAATTTATAGACCAGAGATAGTAACAAAAAAGCGACCATAACGGTCGCTTTTCTTTTATGTTTCACGCTAAACAAGACAATGCCTTTATAATAGAAACCAGCTCGAAACCCACTGGATGGGGGTCACGGGGGAAACCCGACTGACAGCGAACAGAGGGTTTCTCCCGTGTCGCCTTTCTTTGATTCGTTTCTTTGGCGACCAAAGAAATGAACATAAACAATAATAACTACGCAAAATATATGATGTAACTTTTCTTTTTGTGTTTCACACTAAAAAAATAATATATTTATAATTTAATCTAATCAACAAAAAACCAGCTCGAAACCCGCTGGATGGGGGTCACGGGGGAAACCCGACTAAAAGCGAACAGAGGGTTTCCCCCGTGTCGCCTTTCTTTGATTCGTTTCTTTGGCGACCAAAGAAATGAACATAAACTAATAACAAATATAAAAAACATATAAAACAGCTTGCCTTTATAAGTCTATAAATCAGCAAAGAACTAGCTCGACACCCACTGGATGGGGGTCACGGGGGAAAACCGACTGACAGCGAACAGAGGGTTTCCCCCATGTCGCCTTTCTTTGATTCGTTTTTTTGGCGACACAAAGAAATGAACATAAACTAATAACAAATATAAAAAATATATAACAAAGGAAAAAGCGACCGCAATGGCCGCTTTTTCCTTTGGATGTGGGATGTGAAAGAGAAATAAAAACAGGAAAATTGGTAAAGGGTTATATCAAATGCCCAAGTGAGCACTTAATAACTTATCTAGGCTGTGTGTTTTTCGCCAGTTTTAACAACTATGTCGCCAGCCTTTGGAATACGCACAACATACTCTATATATTCATCGGTTTCACTCTTTACGCTGTCAGCGTCAATACCCGCCTTGCGCATTGTGTCAACCGCGTGATTAAGCGTGTTTATAAAAATGCGAACATCTTTAAAAAGCTTAATCGGTGGGCGTTTTCCGCCTGCTTGTCTATTAAGAATTAGTTTAATAAGCTTGTCCGTTTCTTGCACGTTAAGATGCCTGTCAACTATAATGCTCAGCGCCCTATCAATCTGATTGTCGTCCTTAAGGCTAAGTAGTGCCCTTGCGTGGCGTTCGGTAAGCCCCGCGGTACTAATCTTCATTCGCTGTTGCTCCGAAAGCTTTAGTAGCCTCAGTTTATTAGAAAGTGTTGATTGTGCCTTTCCAAGGCTCTTTGACGCCTCTTCTTGGCTCATATTATATTCTTCCATTAGCTTTTCTATTGCAATTGCTTCTTCAAAAAAATCTAAATCTTGGCGTTGCAAATTTTCAATAAGTCCATACAGAGCGGATTTTGCGTCATCAATTTTCATTAATATACAAGGGATTCTTGCAAGCCCAACCATCCTTGCCGCACGCAGCCTGCGCTCCCCTGCAACCAACTCGTAAGCACCATCTTTTAATTGACGAACACTGATAGGCTGAATTATTCCGTTCTCTCTTATGCTTTGTGCAAGGCTCTCAAGTTCATCATAATCAAAACGCCTGCGTGGCTGATTTGGGTTTGGTTTAATTTCGGACTGTGGTATCAAAATTATTTGTCCACCCGATTTTATTTTTGATTGACTTTTCAAAATTATCACTCCTCCGGCTCGGGATTGCTTGATAAAAAAATATGCTGTACTTATCCCGCAAAAACAGAATAGCACAGCATATTCATAAAAGCCACAAAATTAAATCGTTATATTTCTCTATTATTTCCCTCAAAATCGCATTATAACAAAGAATTTTTTGCGATTTGTGCTGAAGGTCTGGGATAAATTGGCGAAGTTTGCGATATCTTTTTTACAATTATTATATTTCTCTCTCCGCAACCTTCAAGCATAAATTCCTGAATTTTGCAAAATTCGCCACCAAGTGTTTTAATAGCCCTTTTTGCACTTTCAAGGTCTTCCTTTGCCCCCATAGCTTTTAGCGGAGCAAAAACTCCGCCAACCTTTGCAAAAGGCAAGCAATACTCACTTAAATCTCGCAAATTTGATACCGCACGAGCCGTAACAACATCAAATTGCTCTCTATACTCTGGCAATCTTCCCGCCTCTTCTGCCCTTGAATGCACAATTGTAGCGCTAAGCCCCAGTTCAGACAATATGTTTTCTATTACATTTAACTTCTTTTTTGTGCCATCAAGCAAGGTAACTTCAAGATTTGGGTTAGCTATAAGCAGTGCAACTCCAGGAAAACCAGCGCCAGTTCCAACATCAATAATGCTTGTATCGTCCTTAATCTCTATACTATTAAATAGCATAAGACTGTCAATAAAATGTTTATGCACGATTTCATCTGGCTCTGTAATGGCCGTCAAATTAATCTTTTTGTTCCATTCAATAAGTAGCTGTGCGTATTTATCAAACCTATCAAGTGCTAAATCATCAAGTTCAATGCCATTTTTTAAAGCTGTATTCTTCAAAAGTTCCTTGGAGATTGTCATTTTTTACTCTCCTTCTCAAGATAAATTAGCAAAACAGAGATATCAGCAGGGCTAACACCAGAGATTCTGCTTGCCTGCCCAACATTTGCAGGGCGAATTTTTTCAAGCTTTTCCTTTGATTCAAGCCTGAGCCCCGAAATTTTAGCATAATCTATATCCTGTGGCATTTCCTTGCACTCTAGCCTACGCATCTCATCAATCTGAGCCTGCTGGCGTTTTATATATCCCTCATACTTTATCCCCGTTTCAACCTGCTCAAATATTTCGTTCGGTAATTGTGGCCTACCCTTATCAAATGGTGCAAGTACCTCATAATTAAGTTGTGGTCGCTTCAAAAGCTCTGGCATTCTCACTCCCGTATCAATTGGAGATGTTTCACGTGAAACAAGCACCTCATTCAACTCTTTGCTAGGAGAAATAACAACAGCCTGTACCCTCTTCTTCTCTTTTTCAATAAGTTCACATTTATTTAAAAACTTTTCATAGCGTTCCTCACGAATAAGCCCTACTTCATGGCCAATCCTTGTAAGCCTAATATCCGCATTGTCATGGCGTAAAATCAAGCGATATTCCGAGCGAGAAGTCATCATTCTATATGGATCAGAACACCCTTTTGTCACCAAATCATCTACAAGCGTACCAATATATGAGCTTGCCCTGTCCAAAACAAGTGGTTTTTTACCCTTTACCTTGTGAGCAGCATTAATTCCAGCAACAATTCCCTGTGCTGCCGCCTCTTCATATCCACTAGAGCCGTTAAACTGACCCGCACCAAAAAGACCTTCATAATCCAAAAATTCAAGGCTGGACTTTAGTGCAAGTGGGTCAATACAATCATATTCAATGGCATATGCCGTTCTTATAACCTCTACATTTTCAAGCCCCGGTACGGTTTTTAAGAATGCAAGCTGAACATCTTCAGGCAATGAGGAAGAAAGCCCCTGCAAATACATTTCCTGCGTATTCATTCCACAAGGTTCAATAAACACCTGATGCCTTTGCTTGTCTGCAAAACGCACGATTTTGTCTTCAAGGCTTGGGCAATATCGTGGGCCAACGCCCTCTATTTTTCCACCATATAAAGGTGAGCGATGCAAATTCTCAAGAATAACCTTTTTTGTATCCTCGTTTGTATAAGTAATGTGGCAAACCGCCTTGTTACAAGATTTTATAGGTGATTCAAAAGAAAATACAATAGGCTTTTCATCACCATTTTGAACCTCTAAAGCAGAAAAATCAATGCTTCTACTATTAACTCTGGACGGCGTTCCCGTTTTAAAGCGTCTTGTCGGCAAGCCTAAATCCTTAAGCGATTTTACAAGAGCATTTGATGGAAACATTCCGTCAGGGCCACTTTCATATGAAACATCGCCAACATAAATACGGCCACCAAGGAATGTACCCGTGGCAAGAATAACGCATTTTGCACTATAAACGCCCTCAAACCTTGTTTTTGCTTGCCACAAACCGTCCTCAAGTTGTTTTAAATCCATTATTTCAGCTTGTTTCAAATCCAGATTTTCCTGCATCTCCAAGCAATTTTTCATATATGCTGAGTATTCTCTGCGGTCTATCTGTGCTCGTGGGCTATGCACAGCAGGACCTTTTCCAAGGTTTAGCATACGGCTTTGAATCATTGTTTTATCCGCAGCTTTTGCCATTTCTCCCCCAAGTGCATCAATTTCTCTCACCAGATGCCCCTTAGAAGTGCCTCCTATAGAAGGATTGCAATGCAAACCTCCAACCCAGTCCGCACTTATTGTAAATATACAGGTTTTACAACCAAGGCGTGCACTAGCAAGAGCAGCTTCAATCCCTGCATGGCCTGCCCCAACAACTATAACCTCGTATTGTTTTGCAAAGTATTCCATATTTTTCTCCCAAAATAGATTGTTGCTATTATTTGATTTAAACAATCATAAATTTCTTTCATCTAGGGCAAATTCCTATTATAAAAGCACCTAAACTTTTGTTATTTTCCAACACAAAAGTTTTCAAAAACCTTATCAACAACGGCTTCGCTCGCCTTTTTTCCCGTAATTTCAAGCAAAGCATCAATAACACAGTCAGTGCTAACATTAACAGCGTCCATAGTAAGCCCGCTTTTCATAGCAAAAATTGCTTCGTCAACACATTCAATCGCTCGTTTGCAACAATCTCTCTGCCTTTCCGTTGCAATCATTGCGGCAGATGTGTCAATTTGTTGTGTTTCAAGCACTGTTTCAATAGCCTCTTTAAGCTCATCATAACCTTGCAAATTAGTAGCAGAAATAAAAACACACTGTTTTACAAAGTTTTTTATCTTTTGTTCATCAAAAACCAGTGATAAATCCGTTTTATTAATAACCGCTATGCTATTTTTGTTCTTACAAAGCTCTAAAAGTTCAAAATCTTCATCATTAAGTTGCTCGGATGCATCAAAGACAGCAATAACAAGCCCTGCACGAGCAAGCTTTTTCTTTGCCCTGTCTATTCCTATACTCTCAACTGGATCATCACTGTTGCGGATTCCCGCAGTGTCCGCCAATCTTAAAACAACATTTCCGATTTTAACCGTTTCCTCAATAATATCTCGAGTTGTTCCAGCGTAAGATGTTACAATTGAACGCTCTGTGCCAAGTAACATGTTCATCAAAGTGGATTTGCCAACATTAGGACGCCCAACAATGGCAGTTTCTACCCCTTGTGTTATTGCCTGACCCGCATCAAAATTAACGAGTAAACCTTCAAGCTCACTTTTTGCATTCGTGTAATCTTCAAGCAAAGAGTCAAAATTAAGCTCTTCTATATCCTCGTCAGGGTAATCAACCCATGCCGACATATGTGCGGCAGCGGATAAAAACACCTGTGTAATCTCACTTGTTTTTCGGCTAAGCGCTCCGTCCAAAGCATTAAGTGCTGCACTTGCTGCCTGTTCACCATGAGCACTGATAATATTCATTACAGATTCCGCTTCTGTAAGGTCTATCCTGCCATTTAAAAATGCTCTTTTTGTAAATTCGCCTGCCTGTGCCGCCCTTGCACCATTATCCAAAACCGTTCTTAAAACTCGTTGCATAACAAAAAGCCCGCCATGACACGAAAATTCAACAACATCTTCCCCAGTGTAACTTTTTGGAGCCTTAAAAACGAGTGAAATCGCCTCGTCTACAGCCGATTGCTTGTCCATAATAGTACCGTAGAGCGCATTATATCCCTGTAATTGGCTCAAAAGGAGTCCGCTCTTAGCCTTAAAAACCCTGTCCGCAATCTCGATAGCTCTGCTTCCAGAAATTCTAACAATTCCAATACCACCTGCGGCGTTTGGAGTTGCTATTGCAGCAATTGTATCCTGCATTTCTTCACCTTCGTTTTCACATTGTATAATAT
>RZYX01000195.1 GCA_009930155.1 Clostridia bacterium
TATTTGCTCTGATTTCTGCGGCGATGAGTACACTCTCAAGTCAATTTCATGCCATGGGAACAGCTATTGGGCGAGATGTATTTGAGCAAATAGTGGGCAAAAATAGTCCAAATTCATTACTGATTACACGTATGGGGGTTGTTATTATGATTGTAATTTCGGTTTCTTTGGCTTATATTTTTGATAAGCAGCCAGCTATTATTGCGCGTAGTACATCTATTTTCTTTGCCTTATGTGCAAGTATCTTTTTGCCTGCGTATATAGGAGGGCTTTTTTGGAGACGCATGACTAAAAAAGGGGTGATTGCATCGATGGGCGTTGGAGCCTTTGTTTCAACATTTTGGCTTTTATTTGTTCATTTTCAAGAGGCTAAAGCACTTGGTCTATGTAAAGTGCTTTTTGGCGTAGATTCACTTTTAAGTGGAAAAATTATTTTTGTGGACGCACTCATAATCGCTTTACCTCTTTCCGTATTAACGGCAATTGTGGTATCGCTCATGAGTAAACCGGAAAGTCCAGCATTGCTTAGAAAATGTTTTGAAGATTAACAGAGGGAATTACCCTCTGTATTCACATTGATGGGATTTAATACTTCCTGTGAGAAAATTACGTGTTTTTTTAATTTTTTGCATGGTTACCCATGTCTCTTCTTTTTCGTTTTTTATAATGAGCAAAGCCTCTTCAATCAGCGCAGATGCTTGACGCATCTCCTCTTTACTCTTAAATTCTGGCATTTCAAAAATAAGCTTTTCAATACGCTTACTGTTGGCTTCAACGACAGCAACGGTAAATGCATCAATCCAGGATTTCATCGGTCTCTTCTTTCCATGCTTGCAGTAATTCTTTGGTTACATTGAGCACTTCATCAAGTCTTTGAATGTCATTATGTAGATTTGCTTCTGTAAGCAACCTGAGCTGTTGGGTGTAAAGACCACGTAGATAATACGCAATCGTTCCTCCCTCATAGTTGAGTGAATGAATAAGCTCTGCAAAAATAGCAGAAGTACGATTAATCCAATACGTTCTCTTTTCAATATTCCCATCTTCAATGGCTCTCTTAGCTTGGGAAGTAAATCGCAAAACTCCCTCATACAGCATCTTAATCAATTTTTCAGATGACTCTATTGAAATGTTATTTTGTGAGTACGTTGAATAAGCTAAATTGGTATACATAGGTTTTCCTTTTATAATTAATCGTCACTATCTGCATTAATAAGATACGATAAAGACTGGAATGAAGATGTCAGTTGATTAATAATCGTATCATAAGCAGCAAATTTCTTTGCCATTGCGTCGTATTTTGTGTCAAGACTTTCTACGAGTTTGGCTCGTTGCTCTGTCAATAGCGTTTTTTCTGTTGTTAATGATTCAGCATAAATAGATAAAACGCCTTCGCTACTATCTGTGTAGGTTTTTAAGAGGTCATTGATAGAAGAAAACATACCCACATGTGTTGTGCTCGAACCATTGACCGTGGTTGCTTTAAGTCCTAATGAATCAAGTGCTGAGCTTTTACTGCTAATAATAATATTTTCACCTGTGGTACTTTTAAGCGTAATTGCATTGTTAGAATCCACACTGGCTGTTACACCTGAAATCCCCGCTGCATTAATAGCATTTTGCAAAGCAAGCGCGTTTTCTTCAGCGGTTGCACCAGCAGTTGTGCTAAAGCGAACACCTACATCATTAATGGTTAAGTCACCATACGTGATATTAAGAGCGCCAGAAGCCACGCTTGTTCCTTGAAATGTCGTAGTTGCGTAGGTTGTAGAGCCTGAAAAGTAATCTTGAATATCTTGAGGGTCACTGTTTATCTTAGCGGTAAATGTACTCTCTGTAAATTCCAGTAAACCTGAAGAATTTAGTGAAATACCATAATCCATTAAGCTTCTACCTTCCTCATCAATAGAAAGAAGTTGTTTGCGAAGGGTTGAGCTTAAAGAAGTCAGTTGGCTAACACCTTGAAATACACCTGCGGTACTCGTTTCACTGTTATAAGAAGTGGCTGTTTTCAAATTAGACATAAGATTATTATAAGACGTCACTAAACTGTTGAGTTGTTCTTTGACATCACTCCAATCTTGAGTAATGGAAACTTTGGTTGATTCAGTTGCTGTTTGCTCTTTATTGAGGGTGATGTTAACACCTACCATTAAATCATCAATGGTATTAGAAGAGCGAGTAACGCTAACGCCATTAAAAGTGAAACTAGCGTCTGTGGCTGTTTGGAGATGATTATCTGCATTCGTTAAGCCTAAGGCATCTGTTGATGTGCCTGATTGAACGGTAATGGCATTATCCGCTCCTGTACTATCAGACTTCAAGATAAGTCGGTAAGGATTTGTGCCACCCGTATTGAGTAAAGAGGCAGTCACTTTCCCATCCATTTTATCGTTAATCATATCAGCTAAATCAGAGAGTGTTGTTGCTGCTGTGACACTAAAATCGTACGATTTTCCATCAAATTCAAGGGTAATAGTATCGTTTCCTGATGCAAAGGTACTTGTCTTTTCGGCATACGAAGTGCTTTGATAAACATCTTGTTTTGCTAACTCTTCAACACGAATCGTAAAATCTTGTACATTCGTTCCTGCATCTGCTGTAATGCTGATAGCATCATTTGAAACGGTAGTGGAGCGTTGAAGGTACGATGTCTCATCTGAAAGGGCACTGGTTGACGCTTTCAGTGTCGATGCTAACGTGGTAATCGTTGAGAGATCTGTTTGCTTGGTTGAATTTGTCTCTAATTTAGTATCAATAGGGTCAAGTTGTGCAGTTTCATCAACGGCGCGTAACTTATCAATAGTATCATAACTGAGCACACCATCACTACCAAGTCCTAGTGAGCTTAGGCT
>RZYX01000196.1 GCA_009930155.1 Clostridia bacterium
AGAAGAGTATATTGAATCATCAAATCATAAGATTTTCGCATGGATAAATTATCATAAGTATGCGATTGTTATTTTTATTGGGCTGATTATAACCCATTGAAAAAAGAGTATCGCTGATAGCACATCACTTTTTAAAACTAAAAACATCGCCATAGCTTCGACTATGACTCAATTTTGAGTTTTAAAAATTAACGCACTCTAACCAAACTCTTTATCTTTTCAAAGGTTATGCAAGAAGTCTATTCTTTTATGGCGTATTATAGAGAGTTTGCATTGCAGAGAAATTAAAAAAAGGCTTTACATGTAAAGCCTTAAGAAAAATACTTTTTGGTATAAAATATTGATTGGGCAAAATCTTATGGCTTATTTGAATAATATAAAAGTTTATACTTTTTTTATACTTTTTTTTTAATATTTTCATTGAAATTCAACTTAAGAGGAGTTTTTTGATGAAAAAAAAGTATAGTTTATCTATGATGGTGGCATCTTTGTTGCTCAGTACTCATGTATCCGCAGATACGTTAGCGGACGCTTTTAAGGCAGGAAGTGTTAGTGGAACTTTAAAATCAATGTATCGAGATTTTGATGTTTCAGGCTCAAGCAGTGATGAACATGGCTTTGCAGTAGGCGGTGAGTTAAGTTATGTTACAGGAAGTTTTTATGGGTTTGGAGCAGGCGCTACATTTCAAACATCACATGCATTAGGGCATAATCAATCAGAGAGAGATGCAAGTGTTGCAACCTCGAGAAGTGACTTGAGTGAAGCGTATCTTTCTTATACATTTGATAAAACCGTCATTAAAATTGGTCGCCAATATATTGATACACCGCTACTTTCAACCGTAACTTCACGAATGTATAATGATGTTTTAGAAGGCGCTACAATCACCAATACTTCTTTGCCTGATACGATTTTAATGGCAGGAGTTGTAACGCAATACCAATATCGCTTTGATGATATGGAAAATTTTGATAAAAATATCTATATGTTGTATGCTCTAAACAAATCGATTCAAGGATTAGAACTTACGGCGCAAGGTACAACGCAAGAAGATGCGCGAAGTTTACTTTTCTTAGATGCCGCATATAGCTTACCCATCTCTTTTCCTCTGACAATTGGTGCACAATATGTCGGCGATTATGCAGATATTTCGGGTGAAAAAGACTCTTCTATGTATGGTCTTATGATGGGAACAGAGATAATGGGTATTGGATTGTCTGCTTATTATAATTCAACTTCTAAAGATGATGATGTCAATACAGGTTATGGTCAAGGAAGTGATTGGACATACAATAGTGTTCAGTGGCTTACAGGCAGTACCGCTGGAACAGATTCGTATCAAGCAAAAATTTCTTATGACTTTGAACACGTTGGTATTAAAGGCTTAAGCGCATTTACACGTTATGCTATTTTTGATAACTCTGTGGATGCTGGCAATGATGCTAAAGAGTGGAATATGGATGTAAAATATAAATTTTCAGGTGCTATGAAAGGGTTTGAAACACGTCTTCGATATGCTCATATTGATTATGATCAATCAAACAAGCCAAGCGAGCATGATTTTAGATTTATGGCAAACTATAATTTCTAAAGATACTCCAACAGCCAGAATTTTTCTGGCTGTTACATTACTTTAAAATGATGATTTTATTTTCTTCTTGTTTTACTACATATCTATTTCAATTTCAATGATGCTGATAGCTCTCATAAAAGTAATGTATAAAAAATTACACAACGAGTCAATATTTATATAAAGATAAAAATTCTAAGGAGTTCGTATGTCGTTCAAAGCCAAAATCTTAACCACCATTTCGGTGCTAATGTTTGCAAGTTTAAGTATCTTTGGGTTTATTAGTTATATAGATACCAAAAAGAACAGTGTGGCGCAAGTTGAACAGAGCCTTCAAATGGCATCACGCGCACTGACCGATTATATTGATGTGTGGATTGCGGGTAAAAAAAGCGGGGTTGAGAGTGCCTCACGCTATTTGAGCAATATTCATTCGATGAATGAAAATCAAATAATCGCTATTCTTAGAGAAACTAATTTGGCACTTGGTGGTTGTGATGTAACAATAGGATTAGAAGACAAGACGGTATATACTGCAACAGGTGATGTTATGCCAGATGATTATGATCCAAGAGTGAGAGATTGGTATAAAACCATTAAAACCACTCAAAAAGTAGGTGTTGCAGATGCGTATATGGATGCCTCGACCAATAAACTGATTGTTTCCATTATGGCACCGATTATGAAAGATGGAAAGTTTTTAGGCGGTGTTGTGCTTGATATTTCACTAGATCTTCTCATTAGAGCCATCTCAGATATTAATTTTAACGGTGGTTATGGAACGCTCATTGATACACAAGGTATTTTTATAGCCCATCCAAATAAAGAATTTTTAGGAAAAACACTTAAATATGAAAATGCAGAATTAGCACAAAAAGCGTTAGGAAAAGACGTAGCATTTATTGAGTATTTACAAGATGGCAAAGCTAAACTATTTTCCTTTAAAGTTTCAAAAGAGACGGGAGGATGGATTCCAGCGATTACTTTCGATAAAGAAGTAGCATACAGTTTTTTAAGTAAACAAATGAGTGAGTTGTTCATCGCAGGCATCATCATGCTCATCCTCTCCATAGGTATCATGATTCTGCTCATTAAAGCCCTGCTTAAACCACTGGATAACCTTAATGGTGTGGTAGAAGAGCTTTCAAGCAGTGAAGGGGATTTAAGACAACGCTTAAGTGCCACAGCTAATGATGAATTTGCCCAAGTCTCACGTAATATCAATAAGTTTATTGAAAAACTCCATGAGATTGTTAAA
>RZYX01000049.1 GCA_009930155.1 Clostridia bacterium
GGATACATATAAGCAGTATCAAAATAATTAACCCCTTTATTAATCGCTTCCATTATTTCTTTTTCTATCTCTTCAACATCTAAGGTAATCCCTTTTCTGGGGAAACGCATACAACCGAACCCAAAAATCGAGATATCGTCACCATTCTTGTCCTTTCTATATTGCATTGTATTACCTCCTTATTTTATTACCGTTAATTTTTGACTAATCATAAGTAAGAGATCGGGACCTTGCCAAGGCAACTAAAATAAACATATACTTTTGTGATCCGTATTCGCCATGGCAACGCGGTACAAACGAAAACACCAATAGCTTACTTAGACAATTCTTTCAAAAAGGCACTTCATTTTCACAAATAACAAAGGAACAACTTAGCTATGTCGTACAGCTTATCAATAATAGACCAATAAAAAGACTTAACTTCAAAACTCCTAAAAAGATGCTTGGGTTAGATTTACTCAAGTGTTGCACTTAATTTGACAATCTATCATTTAATTCTCCTGCCAGTTGTTTGTTTCGACATTCAGGACAATAACCATAGATATCAAGCTTATGTCCTGCAATAGTATAATTTGTTTCCTTTGCAAGCGAGTTTTCATAACCTTCCAAAGGACAACCGTTAATAGTTAATATCTTTTTACAAACAAGGCAAATCAAATGATGAGTATGTAACATACGGTTAATTTCGTATAATGTTTTATTACTATCATCAATATTAATTTTTGTTAAAAGATTTTTATCACACAATATATCAAGAGTCCTATAAACAGTAGACAAATTGATGGATATATTTTTTTCCTGCATTTCTTGAAAAAGCTGTTCAGCTGCTATAGGTTGATTGCTTTTTTCCAAAATATCAAGTATTTCTATACGGTGCTTTGTAATTTTTAAACCATTTGTTTTTAAATTATCAGAAAAATTAGATTTATTCATTGATATCACCCCTTAAGTTATTATTAGAGGTTTTTTTCGAAAGCTTTTTTCTTTTATATTTTATAGATATCAAGCGCATTGTGTATGATATGAAATATCCAATTACAGATAAAACTACTATGACTGCTCCGGATGCAATATTCATCTCATATGAAATCCATAAACCGGAAATACAAAAAACGTTGCCCAATAAAATGGAATAAATCATACGACTTTTTAGGTTGGAGGTTAGCATACCTGCAGTTGCAGCCGGTGCTGTTAGAAGAGCAAGTACAAGTATAATTCCAACTACTCTTATCAAAACAACCACTGTCATTGCAATTAATAGGAGTAACAGATACTCTAAAAACGCTGTTTTTATCCCAATTATTGAAGCAAATTCCTCATCAAAAAGATAAGATTTCCAATTATTAAACAAAGCTACAATTACGAGTGTTACAATGACGGTTAAACAAATTATTAAATAAAGATCCGATTTTGTTACTGAAAGAATGCTTCCGAAAAGGTAAGAGCTTAGATCAGGTGGATATCCGGGCATCAAAGCGATGAAAATAATGCCAAGTGCCATTCCAAGTGACCAAAATAGACCAATTACCACATCGGACCGTGCACCGCCTTTTCTTTTTATATATCCTATTCCTAAAGCAGCGCAAACAGAAAATAAAAAAGCACCAATAATGGGCTCAAATCCCAAAAGATATCCTAAACCTACTCCACCGTATGACGTATGCGCTATTCCTCCGCTCATCATAACCAGTTTTTTTTCAACAATAATTACTCCAATTATACCGCATACGATACTTGCTAAAATACTAGCAACCAAAGCATTTTGTAAAAATTGATATTCAAAAAGCGCCTTAATCAATGTGGTTTCCCTCCTCGTGTTCTTTGAGCACTCTGTGAGGTACTCCGTGGGCGATAAGATCAACAGGACAGCCATATAGATTGTTTACAATGCTTTCAGTAAGCTCCGGTTCACCGTGATAAACAAGATGTCTGTTAAGGCAAGCTAATCGGTGAACATGCGAAGAAATGGCAAGAAGATCATGGGTAACAAGGATGATAGTCATACTTTTATTAAGTTCTGCAAGTAAATCATATATCTGATCGCGTGAAACAGCATCTACACTGGCAGTCGGTTCGTCCAAAAGTAAAAGTTTGGGATTAACAGCAAGTGCCCTTGCAATAAGCATTCTTTGAAATTCTCCTCCGGACAATTCAGATATCTGGCGTTTTGCAAGGTTTGCTATACCGACTCTCTCAAGGAGTTCATATGCCCTCTCCTTATCCTTTGCGGTATATCTATAAAAAGGAGACAAACCCGGCTTTAAACATCCTGTCAGAACAACCTCAAGTAAAGTAATTGGGAATCGTTTGTCCAGTGCAGCAAATTGCGGAACATATCCCATTAATGTTCTTTTTTTTTCGATGCTGTTTCCATAAATCTGTATTGTGCCTGATGAAATTGGAACAAGTCCGAGGATTGATTTTAAAAGGGTGGATTTCCCGCCACCATTTGGCCCAATAATGCCAAGATACTCACCTTCAGACACATCAAGACAGACACCTGTTACTGCAGGTGTCTGTCCGTAATAAATTGACAAATTATCAATATGAATAATGGGTTCATTTTGAGCCTTTGGGATACTCATTCCATAACCTCCGCCATGGTTTCAGCCATGTTTTTTAAATTACTGATGTAATCCGCTGCCAAAGGTGCAAGCTGTATAGTTTTTCCTGCGATTTCTTCGGCAAACGATTGAGACTGGTTACTGTCAATTTCTTCTTGATAAAATATAACCTTAATATTTTCTTTTTTTGCCAAATCAATCATTTCCTGCAGATGCTGCGCTGTAGCTTCCTTGCCGTCATCTTCCAACGCATACATAGTTAGACCATAATCATCGGCAAGATACCCGAATGCAGGATGATATACAATAAAACTCTTACTTTGTACACCATCAAGAGAAGTTTTTATTTGTGAATCAAGAGCATTAAGCTGTTCAATATATGCTTGTGCATTTTTTTGATAAGTATCCGCGTTATCAGGATCAAGCTTGATCATTTCATCAGCAATTGTTTCAATCATTACTTTTACTCTTTTGGGAGATAGCCAAATATGTGGATCTCTTTCGCCAGATTCAAACGTTCTATCTGGATAGACGGAAGCAACTTTATCTGCTAAAGAAATTACAGTTGTATCTCCTATATTAGGCAATATATTGGCTTCTTCGGTAGGGACTCCAATCGAAAAGTACAAAGATGCCTTCTCAAATTTCTCCATTAATTTTGCAGTAGGTTCGTAATTTTCAGGACTATTTCCGGGCGGTACCATTGTGACAACTTCCGCAAGATCGCCGCATACAGCCGTTACAAAGGTCTGCTCAGGCACAATAGAAACAGCAATAACAGGTTTGTTCGTTATTGAACTTTCAGAGCTACTTGATTCTGCTGTTTTACCGTTACAACCGGCAAAAAGCATCATACATAAAAAAAGCGATAACCCCAATATTGTACATATAAATCTTTTTGTTTTCATTTCCAGCCTCCACAAAATACTACATTTGCAAATGCAAATTATTTGCATTTAATTTCATAAGTATAATATAGTAATAAGTATATGTCAATATTAAAATTACAAAACTAATTTAATCTTTAATTTTATAATTATTTTATTTTTTTATTTTTTTTACAAATAGATCTTTTATGTATGACGGTTTTTAAAGTCAAGTGTGACACTTCTTACCTAAAAAATCAAATTAGCTATCATGATTTTTTCATTTGATAGTTTTCTTTTAACAATAAAAATTTTTCGTTGAACTATTTTAGATAAATAAAGTTTTAAAATGAAGACAAAAAAACAGCTATCAATATTGATAGCTGTTTTAGTTTTGGTTTTTATTTATCGTCTTCAACCAATGTTTTAAAAGAAGTTGCTAAACCTGCAAGACCCTGAATTTCAGATGGTATAATAATTTTTGTTGCTTTTCCATCAGCAGCTTTTGCAAATGCTTCTAAAGCTTTCAGTCTAATAACATCTTCATTTGGAGCAGCTTTATTTAACATTTCAATAGATTCAGCTAATGCTTTTTGAACTGTCATCAAAGCCTCTGCTTCACCCTCAGCTTCCTTAATCTGAGACAAGCGTTTTCCCTCAGATTGAAGAATCGCAGATTGTTTTTGACCTTCTGCAACCAAAATCGCAGCTTGTTTTTGACCTTCTGCAACCAAAATAGATTCTCTACGCTCACGCTCTGCTTTCATTTGCTTTTCCATAGATTCTTGAATTTCACGAGGTGGAAGAATATTTTTTAATTCTACTCTATTAATTTTAATACCCCATGCATCAGTTGCTTCATCCAAAATAGCACGCATTTTTGTGTTAATAAGGTCACGAGATGTAAGTGTTTGGTCAAGCTCCAAATCGCCAATTATATTTCGCAAAGTAGTAGCAGTTAAATTCTCAATTGCTGACATAGGATTTTCTACACCATATGTATATAATTTGGCATCTGTTATTTGAAAATAAATAACAGTGTCAATTTGCATAGTTACATTATCTGCTGTAATAACAGGTTGTGGCGGAAAATCTACCACTTGTTCTTTTAATGAAACTTTTTTTGCAATTTTTTCAAATAATGGAATTTTAAAGTGTAGTCCCGTTTCCCATGTTCCTTGATAAGCACCTAAGCGTTCAATTGTATACGCTTTTGCTTGAGAAACAATTACAATGTTAGCACCAATAAAAATAACAGCTAAAACAACCAGAATAATAATCCACATACTAAAAAATCTCCTAACTTTTTATTATAATTTATTGTCAATTTGAACAATTGCCTTTACTCCAGAAATTGAACAAACGACAACTTTTTCACCTGTTTCAATAATAGAGTTGTCTTCGCTACGAGCAGACCAAGATTGACCCATAAGTTTAACCTGACCTGTTTCATCTTCATTATTAATCTTTTGAATTACAAGTGCATTTTCTCCAATAATTCTATCTGCATTTGTTTTTTCATTTTTCACTTTAAAAACATTCTTTACTAAAGGACGAAGCATAATTAAAAGCAATAAAGAAACTAACGCAAAAACACTTAATTGTAAAATTACTGAACCATTTAATGCACTAACAATTATAGCCGCCAATGAACCCACAGCAAACCAAATAGTTGTCAAAGATAATGTAGCTGCTTCAAAAATAATCATAACAACAAGCATGGCTATCCAAAAATAAACTCCCATAGAACTGATTAATTCCATCACACACTCACTCCCTCACCCTAAATTTATATATATTATATCATATGACAAATAAGAAGTATATAAAAAAACTCGTATATTATTTTCCTTTTACTATACTAAATGATATAATATCTAGAGATTATAATTATATATTAAGGAGTCGTTATGTTAAACAGACCAATAATTTTAGAATCTTTAAAAGAATATTACAAATCTGGCATCACGCCTATGCACATGCCAGGACATAAAAGAAATATTAAAAATGCTCCTTTCTTAAGTGAGCTTTCTTTTCTCCTTGATATTACTGAAATTGATAATTTTGATAACCTGCATAATCCACAGGGATTGCTTGCAACAGCAATGCAAAACGCCGCTGATTTGTGGGAAAGTAAAGCCTCTTATTTTTTAGTAAATGGTAGTACCTGTGGTATATTAGCTTCAATCCGAAGTGTTGCAACTACTGGTGGCGAGGTAATCGTTGCACGAAATTGCCACAAATCAGTTTATAACGCTATTGAGCTTTGCGGACTAACACCCCACTTCATACTCCCCTGTATTGATAATGATTTTGGAATTTACGGCAGCATCACGCCTCAACAAATAAAAGATGAACTAAATCAATACCCAGACACAAAACTTATTATTTTAACAAGCCCTACTTATGAAGGTGTAATTAGCGATATAAATAGTATATGTAAAATAGCACACGATAAAAATGTACCAGTTTTAGTAGATGAAGCTCATGGTGCTCATCTTGGATTTTATGGATTCCCAAACAGTGCAGTAAAATCAGGCGCAGATATTATAATTCAAAGCCTTCATAAAACCCTACCAAGTCTAACACAAACTGCAATTGCCCATATAAATGGTAATATTATATCAAAGCAAAAATTTTTAAGCCAACTTGCAATTTTTGAAACCAGTAGCCCCTCCTATTTGCTTATGGCTTCTATTGACGGTTGTGTAAATTTGATACAAGAAGATGGAGAGCGTTTATTTACGCAGTGGCAATCAAATTTACAAAAATTTAACAGCATAACAAAAAATCTAAATCACATAAAGACTTTAAGACTTGATATGGATAAGGCACAAAATCACCCAGATATCTTTGAGTTTGATAAAAGTAAAATTGTTATATCAACTATTAATACTAACCTAAATGGGACAGAGCTTGCACAAATTTTAAGAGATGAATATAAAATAGAAATCGAAATGGCATCAACTCAATATATTATTGCTATGACAGGACTTGGAGATACCGAAAGTAGCATTTTAAAGCTAGCAAATGCTCTTTTAGAAATTGACAGCAAGTGCACTTCTTTAGAAAATAGAGCTGTAAACGATGTTTTACATACACTTCCGCAAATAAAGTGCAGTATTAACAAGGCTTTAAACGTACCCAGCAAAACGGTAAACATTAATGATGCTGTTGGAAAAACAATCGGCGAATATATCTGGGCTTATCCCCCAGGAGTACCAATAATTATACCTGGTGAAGAGATTGATTCTAATATTATTAACACTTTAAAAACTCTTTGCCAAAACGGAGTTGATATCAAAAGCACCAGTGGCAGTATGCCAGATTTGATTGAAGTTACATGTTAACCTATAACAAAACAAGACATTAGCTATTTACAATATTTGGGTTTTGGTGTATATTATTAAGCGTTGATAATATATTTTTTTAGAAGGAGATTTTTATTATGAAAAGAATAAACACTCTTAACACACGCGATTTAGCTAAAAGCGTAAAAAATGGCGGTTGTGGCGAATGCCAAACTTCATGCCAATCAGCTTGCAAAACCTCTTGTGGCGTTGCAAATCAGCCTTGTGAGAACAAAAACAACAAAGAACAATAATTGATTAGCTAAAATAATTGCCGCCTGTTTCACAAAAGTGAGCAAGCGGCAATTTTATTGCAGAAAAGGACGGATAAATTATGATTCATCAGTATAAAATGAACGGATATAATATTGTTTTGGACACTTTTAGCGGATCTGTTCATTCAGTCGATGAGGTTGCATACGATATAATAAGCCTTTATGAAAACACATCAAAAGAAGAGATTGTAACCCAAATTCTAAATAAGTACAAAAACAACGCCGACATTACCAAAGATGAAGTACTTGAATGTATTAATGATATTGAAACTTTAAAGAAAGACGGCAAGCTATTTACCGAAGATAATTATGCCGACATGGCATTTGACTTTAAAAATCGCAGTAATGATGTAAAGGCACTTTGTCTTCATGTTGCGCATACTTGTAATTTAAATTGTCAATATTGCTTTGCACGCCAAGGTAACTATAATGGCGAAAGAGCTGTAATGAGTTTTGAAGTTGGCAAACAATCTCTTGATTATTTAATTGCAAACTCTGGCAACCGCACTAATTTAGAGGTAGACTTTTTTGGTGGAGAACCTCTTATGAACTGGGATGTTGTAAAACAGCTAGTAAACTATGCTCGAACACAAGAAAAAATTCACAACAAAAAGTTTCGCTTTACGCTTACTACCAATGGAATGCTTATTGATGATGATGTTATTGAATTTTCAAACAAGGAAATGCATAATGTTGTACTTAGTTTGGACGGCAGAAAAGAAGTTCATGACAATTTGCGTAAAAACCTTGCTGGTGACGGAAGTTACGACATTATCGTTCCAAAATTTAAAAAGTTTATAGAAAAACGCGGTGACAAAGATTACTATATACGCGGTACATTTACTCACAACAATGTAGATTTTACAAATGATATTTTTCATATGAGAGAACTTGGTTTCACAGAATTAAGCATGGAGCCAGTAGTTTGTAAACCTACAGACCCATATGCACTAACTATGGAAGATTTGCCAAAGTTGTTTGAGCAATATGAGCTTTTAGCTACTGAAATGATTAAACAAAAAAAGGCTGGAAATGGTTTTACCTTTTATCACTATATGATAGATTTAGAACATGGCCCCTGTATCTATAAGCGTATTTCTGGTTGCGGTTCTGGCACAGAATACATGGCTGTTACTCCATGGGGCGAGCTATTCCCCTGCCACCAGTTTGTTAACAACCCTAAATACAGCATGGGTAATGTTTGGGACGGTGTAACTAATACTACTCTTAGAGACGAATTTAAGCTCTGCAATGTATATGCTAGAAGTGAATGTAATGACTGCTGGGCAAAGCTTTATTGTTCAGGTGGATGTACTGCTAATGCTTATCACTCAACAGGCAGCATTACAGGAATATATGAGTATGGTTGTGAATTATTCCGCAAACGCATAGAATGTGCTATTATGGTAAAGGTAGCTGAAGCTGAAGAATAATTCTATATTTTGTTCATACGCCTAAAGTGTTAGACTACTAAAACATATGGAATATTAATAATATTTTAGATGCAATTTACATAAAAGATAATTTCATAAAAAGAGAACCTACAAGCTGATTTAACAACTTGTAGGTTCTCTTTTGGTGGAGATAAGGGGGCTCGAACCCCTGACCTCTACACTGCCAGTGTAGCGCTCTCCCAGCTGAGCTATACCCCCATGTGGTGGAAACACCTTATTTTCTAAGGGTTTCCGGCATTATTAAATTTTATATTGCTGAATTTTATGGGGCTGCACACCGGATGACTTGCGCTCCCAGCTGAGCTATACCCCCATATAAAAATCAATATATATGCTATGTACTGTTTAAAAAAATGTTCAATTAACGGTATAAATTTTAACACAATTTCACTTACAGTGCAATAGTTATTTTAAAAATTGTTATTAACAAGTTGCTAGTGTATTGATGCAATTGCTTTATATAAAATTCTGTATAAAATTATATAACAAAGCGGTTTAAATTTTCAAAACCGCTTTGTTTATTGCTATTAATAATTATTGATATATGATATTATTCCATTTGTTATTGCAGATGATAATATTTCTTGATTTGCAGGGGTTGTAAGTAGTGTAACTTCAGTTGGATTTGACATAAATCCACACTCGATAAGAATGGCAGGGCAAACATCCACCCTTGCTATTCTAAATGGATAAAAGTTTATTCCCCTATCTTGAATCGGTCTTCCATAAATCGAATTCCAAGCTGACAACAAATTGTTGTGTACTTCTTTTGCAAGCGGAAATGAATATGGTTTAAAGTAATATGCCGATGTACCTGTTGATGTTGAACTTGTGCTTGAATCATTATGAATGCTTAAAGATATGTCAGGCTTTAATTCTGTTATATAATTTGCTCTGTCTGTAAGTGCTCTTGTTGTATCCCCTGTCCTTGTCATCACAACATTAACTCCGAGCGCCACAAGCTTTTGCTTTACAAGATTTGAAAGAATAAGATTAGCTTTTGACTCATAATATTGTTTGCCTGTTTCAGAATCAATAATTGCACCAAGAGCTCCTGGGTCAGAACCTCCATGACCTGGGTCAATTAAAACAGTGTATCCACTAAGTGCTGTTGGCTTATTCTTTATGTATAATACAAAACTACCAGTTGAATCATCGTGAGATAAATCATAGCCATAAAATGCACCGGATTTTCTAAGGTGAAGACGAAGAGTTGAAGTTCCATTCTGCCCTACATTTACCCATTCTGCACTGCTTACAACATTACTTCCGCTAACATCTACAGCACCACTTGCAGAATATGTGTAATAGAAAATAACATCAACATAACTTGCGGTAAAACTTGCAACATTAAATACTCTGCTATCGTATCCTTTAAAGTAACTTTGTGGGTTTTGCTGAACATTAAAAGGAACCCACCAATCAGTTTTAAGCTTTATTTGTGTTGCCTTTGATGTGCTTACACTCTCTGTCACTTGAACTCCATTTACAATTTGTTCTGCTGGATTATCAGAGTATGTCATATCATTTGCACTTACAAGTCGCCCTGATGAAAGCTTGTAGTATTTTTGATTATCTATTGTAGCTTCCGCTTCAATAAAGTCATATGTTCCCTTCGGTAATTGAGTGAAAGTTGGATTATATTTACCATCAAGAGTTTGTGCATCATATGTTTCTGCATACTTTGATGAAACAACACCAAGTCTTTGTGATGTTCTGGCATTAACATATATATTTGCTCCCTTATGGTAATCAGAATGGCCTTGGAAACTGGCAAAAACTTTTGTTGCTCCAAGGTTTTGAACGCTTGTTGTGCCTGCTGGCAATTTATATGTACCAACATAAGTTACATAATCAAAGCTATAAGTGTTTGCAAGGTCACCCTCTGCCACTTCTGCACTACCTATGCTCATTGGAATTTTTGAGCCATTAATTGTTGCATAAACATCAGAGCCTTCTATTGCTACCGCTTTAATTTCTATTGATGTTCCGCCGATGCCATACGCATTACCAGTTGGTGAAATAGATTTAATTACATCTAAAGTATAATTTACAGAATACACTTTTGTCTGCCCTTTATTAGCAAAAGTAAAAACATTGTTTCCTGCTTTTAAATCAAGTACTAATGAAAAATATCCTTCATCTGTTCTATCAAGTTCTTCACCATTAAGAGTGATTGGAGAAGATGGGTCTCCTGTTCCAGTAAATGATATTTTTGATTCCGATGTATTTATTTTAGTTTTGGATTGATTTGTTATTATCAAATCTGTAAGAACAAATTTTGAATCCAACTGACCATTAAGATAAGCTGTAAAACGCTGTATACTTGAGTTTTTATCTGCTTTAAAAGCCGCAAGGTTATAAAATCCATTTCCCTTGCAATTTTTAAGCTCCGTTGTTGCCATCATTTGTCTTGCAAGCTCGTCCGCATTGCTCCATGTTGTATTGTCAGAGCATACTAAATCGACTCTATGCTTTGCAAACAAAGCAACATTAGTGCCTTCTACAACGCTGTTCCACCATTCCATACAGGTTTTATAGTTGGCATTTGCTCTTGCCATTGAATTGTCGCCATCAACATATATAAAATCAACATATCCATTTTTTACCCAAAGCTTTGTATCCAGCTGTGAATCCATATATGATTCATAGTACGATGATGTATTTGAGCCAGTTTCATCATGTTTTATATGTGCCCAAACAGGGGAAACTTCAACACCAAACTCTATAACTTTGTTTACACTTTTTGCTGTTTCTTCAATATTTTTTATTGTATCATTTATCGCTAATGTTTTTGCTGTTGCATCACCAGTAAAAATAGATGTATCAAAACTTGTAATATCTGTCATCAAGATAGCATCAGCATCAGATTGAGCAAGTTTTTTTATAAGTATATCATTGCTTTTAATTTCTGAATCTACTAATATAGCGTCATTGTAACTCAAAGTTGCAACAACATATAAATTATTTTCATGTGCTTTTTCTGATATATAACTTAAAACATCAAATTCATCTTTACCTGTTCCTATTAATATTGGCTGTTTTTCAGCAAGAGCTGAAACATAAATAGTGTTAAAACCTTTTTCTGTAGTATATTTTAATCCTTCATCAATACTTGCTTTAATCTCATCAACAGAAAACTCTGGATTTACTAAAAAATCTACTCCTGCTACAAGATACATTCCAAATACTTTTTCAGGAATTTTTCGTTTGACTCTATTATCTTTTTCCGCTAAATCTGTTACAGTTGTTACTGATGTTTCTTTAACATCATCAAATCTGTTTGAAAAAAAACTAAGCTTACCTGTTCTCGCTAAAACAAAAGCAATTATTATAATAACCCAAACAGTTATTGCAGCTGTTATAAGTGCTATTTTTTTCTTCTTATTCATTTAACATCCCCCTGAAATCGCTACATATTGACAAAATGTTATAATAAATTTAATTATAACACATTTTTCAAAAATTGCATCTCATCTTTAGTATTTTCTGCGGAAATATATTGGTATGAATACAAAATAATTCCATCGTAGCGTGAAAGGCTTTTTAAATATGTAACCTGTCTGCTAACAATATCGCTATCTGTTTGCCATTCATTTATTCCTGCACCCGCATATTCATCAATTTGACCACATTTATATAGTGCGAGTCCATAGCAAATTTTCACCTTGCTATCTTTCATTATTTCTGACCACTCTAATGCTACTTTCTCAAATGGTTTTATTTCATTTTTAAATCCATAATAAAGTTGTGGCATCATAAAATCCACATATCCTGTGTTATTAACCCACTCACTTATATCAGCATAATAGGTGTCATAGTTGTTTTGAATATCCCCTGAAGGACTTATTCCAAGTTTTATATCACTATTTACAGATTTAATTGCAGAATATAAGCCGCTTACAAAAATGTTTACATTATCCCTTCTCCAGTCTGAAAGACTACGCTTACCCCCTTGATTCAAATATTCATCGTACTGAGTTTTATCTATATTTTCATCAGTTGACGGATAAAAATAATCATCCATATGTATTGCATCTATAGAATAGTTTTCTATTATTTCTCTAACGCCATCTATCAAAATTTTTTGCACCTCCGATACAGAAGGATTGTAAAATATACCACTATCTGTAACAATTACCCAATCATCATTTTCTGCTATTTCATCCTCTCTCCACATCCTTGCGGGATTTTTTTTATCAAGCTTAGAAAAATCTGTTTCATATAAAACTCTATATGGATTTATCCATGCATGAATTTGAAGTCCAAACAAATCTGCTTGTTCACACATTATTTTTAAAGGGTCATAGCCTGGATCTACTCCTTGTGTTCCTGTTATATATTTGCTATATGGATAAATATTTGATACATAAAAAGCATCTGAAAATGGACGAACATGAACAATCACAGTGTTTAGTCCCATTTCTTTTACATTATTAAACATAGTGTTTATTTTTGCGGTAAAACTTTCCTCCGTTCCCCCTGCTTCACTTTTCATAGATAGCTCATAATAATTTATCCAAACAGCTTTCATCTCATTATCTGTGTTTATAATCTTTTGGGAATTATTTTTTATAACAGTTGGTTTTTGTATTTCGTCTTTATCTTTATTGCAGTAGCAAAGTAAAAATATAATAGATATAATAAAAATTAAAACTACAAATCTTTTTTTCATTTGATTTTACCTCCCGATATTTTAATTGACATTGATATATTAAACATATAGAATATATA
>RZYX01000197.1 GCA_009930155.1 Clostridia bacterium
CCAAATGACATATGCAAAACATATTGTTTCGATGACAAGCGGTGTTGTTAGAGAAAACGAATCACTCTATGGTGGCGGTGTGGCGGTCTATCGTGGCACATTTAGACTTAGGGGTGGATTAATCTCTCAAAACACACTTTTGATCAGCGAAACTGGCAAAGGAAGTGACATATATGTTGGCTATGGCAATTCTTCTGGTGTTGTGAAGATTTCTGGCGGGAATATTGGAGACGCTTCAAATATTGGGACAATCTATGTCGACAATCTTGCTGGGAAAGGAGAACTGTATTTCAGCGGGTCATATTCAGTGTTTGACAGAGTTGTCCTTCAAAGTGGGGCGATTATCTATGTTAGCGAAAACATTGATAGTGAAAATGAAAAGATTGTTATTGACTTGACCGATTATCAAACAGTGATTGCGGGAAATCATGTTAATGTTGTCAAATTTGCCGACAATCTCACTTGCAATGCCGAATTTTTTGATGTGAAAGGCATATATAAATTGCAGACAAGCCCAGATTGTTTTAGGGTGAAAGTCATAGACCAATATGTTGTCATTATGCGAGCAATCTTCACTCTCACAATAGATACAAATTTAGGAGAATTTTCAAATGCTCTTGTAGGCTATAATTATAGGACTGTTGACAACAAAATTATTGTTGAAGTGAGTTATCTTGACGACCTTATAAATATCTTGTCAATCTACAATTCAACAGACTCCCAAAGTCACAATGAAAGCAAAATCTCAGCAAATAGGAATAACACATATTTCATCGAATGGAACACATCATTGACACCTTCAGAGGGAAATGTTGCAACTTCAATGAAAATGCCTTATGATGACATCACAGTCTATGCTATTTGGTCAAATATGTATTATGTTTTGACAATAGATTTAAACGACACAAAAGGACTTAGTGGGAACAAAGCAACTCTCGATCAGGCATCGGCATACTACCAATATATGAGTGATGGCAAAATTATTCTTAATGTGTTTGTCGACACAAGTTCTTCATCATATGGTGCTTTGGTTCTTTCGGATTTAGGTGTCAATTTAACTCGTTTGGGTTACACCCTAGACTCATTCAGTGATTCTCAGCTTATAAATGGTCAAGGTTATGCTTTCACAAACAGCACCTTTAAGATGCCTTCAAAAGACACAACTCTTTTTGCCATTTGGAAAGCAAACACCTATATAATCAGATATCATTCAAACTACGAAGAAGGAATTGAAGAAACAGATGATTTTGAATGCGAGTTTGACACATATTTATATCTTCAAAACAGCAGTATTTTCGTTTCGCCGGGATACACTGCCAAACATTTGAACACTCTTTGCGATGATAGTGGAGTGGAATATTCTTTTGAAGAAAAACTAATAAATTTGTCGGCTGATAATTTGGGGATTGTTGACCTCTATGTAATTTGGACAGCAAATATTTATTCTGTGAAATATAGTTCTAATTTGCCTAATAAGAGTGTCACGGGCAGTTTTGCCGAACAAACTGTCACCTTTGGGCAATATTTTGCCTTGCCGTCAGGAACTTATGTCGCAGAAGGTTATCATCAAGTTGGTTGGAAAGTGGACGATACAATGGTGTTTAATTTAGGCGGAAGTGTCAGAAATTTGACGACGAACGAAACTGTCACTGTTCTAGCGGTGTGGGAGCAAAACAGATATACAGTTGAGTTATATTCTTCTGTGGGAAGCACTTCAATCCTCAGCAGTAATATATATTTGTTCGACAGCACGACTGATGACCATCTTCCATATATTGCAGATTTACTCTTGTTTGTCATTGATGCAAGCCACTACTTCGTCGGCTGGACTTCAAGCACCGACATAACAATATTAGAGCCAGAACTGACAGATCACGCACAAGTCAAAAATTTGACATCGCAGAATAATGCTGTCATAAAACTCTTTGGTATCATTTCAGCAAGAAAAGTTGTTATAAACTCAAACAATGGCGAAGATTTAATTTTTGAAAAAGAAAGCGAAGCAAACGGATATGTGACAGTTTCAAGGCAAGAACTTGAAACTGCAGGATTTTCATTCGCAGGGTTTGAAATTGGATATTTGAGCCGAACAAGCGACATTTCAAATGTCAACGCGATTACATTCTCAAACGATTCGGTGACGATTAATCTTAGGACTGTCTCTGTGGGTGAACTTATGCTTTTTGTGGCATGGCACGCAAAAACATATTCTTTGAAATATATTATAAACTCAGTGGAGAATGTTTATTATGCAACTCAAAGCATAACAGCGTCTTCTAACGGGACAAATGTTTATGTTGACGGCGGAGCGATAATTCAGACAACGCTTTATGGCAACCTCGACAAGCAGATTGTTCTTTTGGGATATTCATTCAACGACAAAGTGAATGTTGTCGATTGCGCACTTGGCGAGAGTTTTGTTTTGACAAATGAAGTTATGAATTACATACTTCTTTCTCAACAAGTGACAAACAATGTCATCACACTTTTTGGCGTTCTCACAGCAACCTACACAATAACTTATAATTTCAACACAAATTATGACATTATAAACGGAGCCACTTTAAGCATTCTTTCAAATAATTCAAACACAACAACTGTTGCAGACTTTACAGTGGAAACGGGGCTTATCTTTAAGGATAAAAACAATCTTGAATGGTTAATTGCAGATTATGATGAAAATGTATACGCCTATTTTGTCGGCTGGTCTTTGTTTGAAGATGCTGTAGATCCAAGTTATGTTAGTGGTCAAAAGGTGAATGGAAATAACGATGTGAAATTTAGTGGCGACATAACTCTTTATGCAG
>RZYX01000198.1 GCA_009930155.1 Clostridia bacterium
CGGGAATTGAGGCGCAATATAATATGAGTGTAAAAGTCAATTCCTCTCGTTTATCCACTGCTTATGTCTTAGTTCTTCCACAAGACAAAGTCCTTTCAAGTCTTATGAATGATATTATAAATTCTTTTTCATACCTTTCCGTTTCACTTTCAAGTGACACTTTTGCACAGGGAATGTATTATGTTTTAGACGAAGGCGAATATGTTATTGCTGAAGAATTTGACGAAAATGAAAGTTATTTTGTGAGAATAAAATCAAACTTAACAGAAGTTTTGTCCATTTGGTCTGGCACTTTAATTTTCAAAATTGCAGTGTCGGACGGTGTTAACACGCCTTATTATGTTTCAACTTTGGAAGAATTAAAGCACCTTTGTGACAGTGAAGAGTCAAGCACAAAGAACTATATTTTAACAAAAGATATATCCGCTTTCTTGGTTGGAAATTGGGAAACTCTGGGCTCAAATTATTATCCAGCAGATGTGAGTGGGGAACTCGCAGATGACGATTATTATCTTCTTTCTAATGGAGTCTACACTTTGGCAGATATGTCTGAAGAGTTGCAAAATGAGACATATTATAGGACGGGCTTTCATGGCACTCTTTCGGGGAAATATGTGGTGACAGGCATTGAAAATGAGATTATTGGAACAAACTACTACGGCATAACAAACTTAACCTACACAGAAAACACTTCTGCAAACTCATTTGGTGTGATTGCCAAACTTGGCAAAAATGGAAAGATTGAAAATTTGAGCGTGAAATATTCTTCATTCCAGCCTTCTTTTGCTCAGGACTTGGAGTCTTTTACTTTTGGAGGAGTTGTTGCAGTCAACTATGGAATGGTTGATAATGTTAAAGTGACTTTTTCTAATGTATATTTTGGAATAGACAAAACTTTCACTTTTGGCGGACTTGTGGGCAAGAATTATGGCACAATATTTCAAAGCGAAAATAATCTTTCAGGGGTGAAAGGAAGCGTCAACATCACTCTTTCCAGTATTGATTATATATATAATATTGGTGGAATGGTGGGTGAAAATTATGGTATTTTGAGTGGAAAATATAGTATGAATGAGACTGTGAACTACACTTTTAATGATGCTGGTTTTGATTCTTCACTTGTTATGAACATAATAAACAGCACTGCTTTTGCCATAACTTCATCAAGCATTGGCGGAGTGGCAGGTTTAAATTCTGGCAATATTTCTAACGTTTCTGTCCAAGGCAAGATTATTGCCACAAATTGCAACAATGTGGGTGGCATTGTGGGAATTCAAACATATAACGAAGACTTTAACGGTGAAAAAGAAGTCTCTGTGGGGGGAACGACAACTCATCAAACTTTCTATTCATTGAGCAATTCTTATTCAATCATTGTTATAACTGCAAATGATAATGTTGGCGGTGCGATTGGAAATATTGTTGGGGACAGTGCTGAAAGTATGGTCTATATCTATAATGTTAGTGCTGAAAATTATTCCTCAAACAATTCCACACGGACTCTTTTGACTGCTCATGATAATGTGGGTGGTTTGATTGGCTATGCAAAATTTTCAAACATAAGTTATTGCTATTTTATCAGTTATTTTGACTGCTCATCTGTTTTGACTAACACTCAACTAAACAGCAATTATGACGTTGTGGGGAACTCTCAAGTGGCGGGTCTTATCGGGCTTTTTGAAGACACGGACATTTATAATTGTGCAACGAACCTTAACCTCAAAGCACTGTCAAATGCTTCGCTTTTTGTTTATCAAACAGACATAAATTGCACTGTGACAAATGCTTTTGCAATTGGATCTTTGTATGTCACAACAAATGGACTTTATAAACTTGGGTTTGAAGGATTAGTAAGTGGTTTTTCATACTCTTGCGTCTATGATGTCAGAAATGCTTTAAGAAAATATAGTTGTCTTAACAGCGATGTTGGCATTTCAAGTGAAGAAAGCATAATCTCAATTTTCAATGCCGGAAGTTATGCAGATATGTGGAACATTGACGCCACAAAAAACATTAATTCAGGGCTTCCATATTTGCAAATTTTGGAGGTAGGAACGGGCATTCAACAGGCTTTGTTTGCTTCGTCTTCCATTAATGTCGTCGTCATTGTGAAAGATAATGTTTCAGTTACCCTAGACGGATATATTAAATTTGATGAGGACAGTCTTGTCATTTTCTTAAATAGTGATAAAAATGGAAAGTATAATTCAAGTGACATTTCTTCTTTAAATAAGATAAATTTAGACGACCTTCTTGACATTGTTGTCTATCCTCAGACAAGCAAAACTTCGAGGATTAATGTGTCTTCGTCAAAGAGCAGTGTGGTTTCTTTTGATAGCAATGGAGTGATGACCATTGAGGGAGAGGGAACTGCAATAATTAGATTTAGTTCAAAACTAAACTCAAAGTTTTATAAAGAAATTTATGTGTGTGTCATTTTAGGAATTTCAAATATAGATGTTTATGCCAATGTTGGCTTAACCTCTTCGCTGGACGGGGCAGAGATTGAACTTTTAAAATCCAGCACTCAAAAAATTCATATCGAAACGTCTTATGATTTCACTTTGGCTTCAAATGAAACAATTAATCTTACAAGTTCGAAGAATATTGGCATTCGTTTTGTTGTGACAGAGGAAGATTTTCAACTTTTAAGTGGGGACCCAAGCGAGCAAACAGACTCAATTAATAGCCTTTTCTTTATGGGAAACAAAAGTTGGCAATATAACATAGAGCAAAGATGCTACTATGTTGATATCGACCCAAATGGGCTTTTTTCAATCAATCCAATTGAAGC
>RZYX01000050.1 GCA_009930155.1 Clostridia bacterium
AATTTTAGCTTTCATTATTGTCAAATTAATTTAAAAAATAAGCCTTAAAACTTTAAGACCCCTGTTCATTTCTGAACAGGGCTTTTTAGATTATAAACGAAAAAGGTATCTTTAATTATATTAATATCTTATTCCTGTGTTTTTACAATGCTAAGTCCAAGCTCTGCAAGCTGAACATCATCAACTACTGCTGGGCACTGTGTCATTGGCTCTGTTGCATTTTGCAGTTTTGGGTACGCTACAACATCACGCAAGGTTTCGCATCCAAGCATCTGCATTATAAGCCTGTCAAGACCTATGCCCATTCCGCCATGTGGTGGAGCTCCGTATTTGAACGCATCCAAAAGGTAACCAAACTTTATTTGTGCCTCTTCATCTGAAAGTCCAAGAAGAGAGAACATTCTGCTCTGAAGTTCTGGATTTGTTATTCTAATTGAACCGCTAGAAAGCTCGACTCCGTTAAGCACCAAATCATAAGCCTTTGCACGAACACTTGCCTTGTCTGTTTCAAGGTACTCAAGACACTCGTCCATTGGTGCTGTGAATGGGTGGTGCATAGCAACAAACTGGCCAAGTTCTTCGTCATAATCAAAGAACGGGAACTCCGTTATCCAAAGGAAATTAAACTTGCCCTGTGGAATTATGTCAAGTTTCTTTGCAACTTCGCCACGAAGCAAGCCAAGTGTTGAAAGAACCTTAGAATCATTTACATCTCCAACAATAAGAACAACATCGCCAACTTTTGCATCAGCAATCTCCAGAATTTTTGCCATTTCATCTTCTGAAACAAACTTGCTAAAAGATGATGTTGTTGCATCCTCCGTCATTCTTATCCATGCAAGACCCTTTGCTCCAACACCTTTTACAAATTCTGTGAGCTTGTCAATTTCCTTACGGCTAAGGGTTTTTGCCGCACCCTTTGCAGTTATCCCACGAACACAGCCGCCACCCTCAACGGCTGATTTAAACACAACAAATCCGCTATCTTTAACTGTGCTTGTTAAATCATAAAGCTCCATTGCATAGCGTGTGTCTGGCTTGTCTGAACCATATCTCTCCATTGCTTCTTTATATGTGAGGCGTGGAAGTGGGCCCTCAACTTCTGCCCCTATTGCCTCTTTAAAAACTGTTTTTATATATCCTTCGGCAACTTCTAAAACATCTTCCATGTCTACAAATGACATTTCTAAATCTATCTGTGTGAACTCTGGCTGACGGTCAGCACGCAAATCTTCATCACGAAAGCACCTTGCTATTTGCATATATCTGTCAAACCCTGCAACCATTGAAAGCTGTTTATAAAGCTGTGGCGATTGCGGAAGAGCATAAAATGTGCCATTGTGAATACGACTTGGAACCAAAAAGTCCCTTGCTCCTTCTGGAGTTGATTTAATAAGCATTGGTGTTTCGATTTCTATAAATCCCTGCTGGTCAAAATAATCTCTTGTAATCCTTACTATCTTGTGCCTTAGCAAAAGGTTGCTTTGTAAGTCTGGGCGACGCAAGTCAAGATAGCGATATTTAAGGCGTGTTGCCTCACTTGTTTGTGAGTTCTGAGCAATTTCAAACGGTGGTGTTTCGCTCTTTGAAAGCACACGCAAATCAAGCACTTCTATTTCAATATCACCTGTTGGAATATCGCTGTTTTTTGATGCTCTTTCTTTAACTTTTCCCTTTGCCATCAAAACATATTCACTGCGGGCTGTAAAAGCCTTTTCAAAAATTCCTTTATCTGTGTTTTCGTCAAAAGCAAGCTGAACAACGCCTGTTCTATCCCTTAAATCAATAAATATAAGTGCACCAAGGTCCCTTTGCCTTGCTACCCATCCGCAAACAGTAACCTCTTTACCAACATCCTGCAAACACAAATCTGCGCAATAATTTGTCCTTTTAAGACCTGTCATAAAATCCATTATAGGCTTCCTCCCAAAAGTGCGTTAATATCTAGTCCCTCAAAAGATTTGTCAGAAAGATTTTTAACAGCAACTTGAATTGAGATTGATGCAAAATCCTCTGCTATTCTATCAACTTTAATTTCTTGTGTTTCGCCCGTATCCATATTCTTTAGCTGTGCTATGCCACTTGAAAGCTCATCCTCACCCAAAACAACTGTGAATGCCGCACCGAGTTTGTTTGCATATTTCATCTGCGACTTAACCGAGCGACCAAAAACATCAAATAAAACAAAAACTCCCTCACTGCGTAAATCCATTGCAATGCCAGCAGCAAGAAGTGACGCCTGCTCATTTACTGGTGCAATATAAAGGTCACACTTGTTTGGCTCTGGAAGTTCAATTGCCTGTGCTCTAATAAGCATTACAAGCCTTTCCATGCCCATAGCAAAGCCAAGTGATGGAGTATATGCTCCGCCAAGCTCCTCAGCAAGTCCGTCATATCTGCCACCACCACAAACAGTACCTTGTGCACCAATCTGAGTAGAAACAAATTCAAAAACAGTCCTTGTGTAATAGTCAAGCCCTCTAACTATTGTTGGATTTATTTCAAAAGTTATATTCATTGCCTCTAAATGTTTTTTTACCTTTTCAAAATGCTCACGACAATCATCGCAAATATAATCAAGCACCTTTGGTGCATCCTTTGCAATCTCTGAACAAACGGGACTTTTGCAGTCCAAAATCCTCATAGGATTTTTCTCAAGCCTGCCAAGACAAGTTGGGCAAAGGTCTGTTTTTTTACTCTCAAAATATTCCTTTAATGCCTTGTAATATTCTGCACGACAAACAGGACAACCGATTGAGTTAATCTGAAGTTTTAAATTGCTTATCCCAAAAAAGCCAAAAATTTCATCTGCAAGTGCAATTATTTCTGCATCTGCCGCCGCATTATCCGTTCCAAAACATTCCACCCCAAACTGGTGAAATTCACGAAGCCTGCCAGCCTGTGGCTTTTCGTATCTGTAACATGATGTAAAATAAAAAACCTTTTGTGGCATAGTTTCATTAAAAAGTCCATGCTCCAAAAACGCACGCATTGCCCCTGCTGTTCCTTCTGGACGCAAAGTTATTGAGCGACCGCCCTTGTCTTCAAATGTGTACATCTCTTTCTGAACAACATCTGTGGTGTCCCCAACAGAGCGAGAAAATAAATCTGTGTATTCAAAAACTGGTGTGCGAATTTCTGCAAACCCATAGTTACCAGCAATTTCTGCTATGCTCTGCTCCAAAACACGAAGCTTGTGTGTATCCTTTGGCAAGGCGTCCTGTGTGCCTTTAACTGCTTGTATATTAATTGCCATACTGTTCCCTCCGATTAATTTGCAAGTGTATCAAAAAATATTGTAAATATTTAATAGCCTTTAAAGTATATATAATTATACTGTTTTATACTGTTTTTGTAAATATATAGTACGAATTATATAAAAACAATAAAGCTCTGTTTCTTATAAAACTGAATAATGTTTTAAAGCGGCGTTATCTTGATATTTATCTTTTAAAAAAACCATTGTCCGCCTTCTATGATATAACCATTTTTTAACATAACAAAACAGGCAGGAAAAAATCCTGCCTGTACAAATTAATTCTTAGTTCTTTGGATTAACAATATCACGCCAGTCAAGGTCGCCTCTATCAAGTGAATGAATAAGAGCCTCCGCCGTTGCTATATTTGTTGCAATCGGAATATTGTGAACATTGCAAAGTCTAATAAGATTTGCCTCGTTAGGCTCGTGTGGTTTTGGATTAAGAGGGTCACCAAACATAAGCAAAAGGTCAATTTCATTGCATGCAATTCGTGCTGCTATCTGCTGCTCTCCCCCTTGTGGTCCGCTCAAAAACCGTTGGATTTCAAGCCCTGTTGCTTCAGAAACCAACTTGCCAGTTGTTCCTGTTGCACAGAGAGTATGCCTGCTTAGAATACCACAATACGCTATGCAAAACTGTGTCATTAGCTCTTTTTTTACATCATGTGCAATGATTGCTATGTTCATTGGTAATCTCCCCCTTGGATTTGCTGCGTAATTATATATATCCTTTTATCACTATAGTAATAATAGCACATTTTCATATTAATATCAAGCTGGTTTTAGTAGAAGATGTATACTGTTTTTTCTCGACAATAATGCCCCATATCTTGTGGTTATATGCCAAAAATTACATCATATGCCATTTTATAATACTAGCTTAATTCTTTTGCCATTAATTCTATCAATAATTCTATCAATCGCTTTAATAGACTTTAAACCTTCATCAGGCTCTTTGCCCTTTAAAACATAATTTGCAAGCTGTTTTTCCTCTGCTACAACCCCTATTAGCATTGCCTCTGTCTGGTCAATAACTGAATCAACATTGAGCAAACTGCCCCTTTTAACATCAAGCTTATTAAATTTATTTATAACAAGCTTTGGCTCTATCCCTAAGCCTAAAATCTTTTGAGCTGCAGCCCCTGAGCTACGAGCACAAACAACATCTGGCGTGGAAACCAAAAGAGCTTCGTCGGCAATTGAAATTGCAAGATTAAACCACTTGCCAATACCTGCTGGCGAATCAATTATAATATAATCAAACGCCTTTTCATAGCATAAAACAAGCTTCTTCATTTCCTGCGGAGTAACTTCAAAATCAATGTTTGGCGCCACCAAAAGAGAAGGTCCTTTACCACACACTATTGCATCTCTGGCAGAACATCTGTTAAAGATAACATCGGACCAATCATAAAGCGTTTTATCGCTTAAATCAAGCATGATATCAAGGCTACGCAAACCAATGTCGCAGTCTATCATAAGCACTCCAAAACCCTTTGAATAAAGACGGCGCGCCATAGATACTGCAAGCGTAGATTTTCCAACTCCGCCTTTTCCTGAAGCAAAAACTATCTTTTTTGCGACTTTTTCTGGCACTGTTTCACCCTCCAAAACAACTAATTATAAAAGCAATTGATTGTAGTTCTGTGCAGAAGTAATTCCCTTGCTTGAAAAATAGTAATCATATATATCCCTTGCAACAACAGCAGTAAGGCTACCTTTGTCTGCTGTTTCAACAACTATTGCCATTGCTATTTCTGGATCTTCATATGGTGCAAAGGTAATAAGAAATCCGTTGTTTCCCTTTATGTTCTCACCATTAACCTTTTTAACAACGGTTGAAGTTCCCGTTTTTGCAGCTGCTTGAACAGGCAAGCCTCTAAATGCATTTGCACAAAACCCAACGGTTCCGACACGGAGCATACCTTCTTTTACAAGATCAAAACTATTATTTGATACTCCCGTTTCAACAGCTACTTCGGGTTCTTTTTCTATAATTGTTTTTGTATAATCAGAGCTCTTTACTGACCTTATAAAATGCGGAACATATCGTGTTCCACCATTTGCGATTGTTGCAACATAGTTTGCAAGCTGAAGCGGTGTAAACAAGTTGTCAGACTGACCAATAGCCGCCTGAATTGTGTCACCAGGGTACCACTCGCCCCCATTTGCTTCTCTATACTCTTTGCTTGCAAGAACGCCTGAAGCCTCAGGCAACTCTACTCCCGTTGCCTGACCCAAGCCAAACATTGAAGCATATTCATTCATCTTTTCTATTCCTAAAAGCCTACCCGTTTCATAAAAGAAGACGTTACAGGACACTTCAATTGCTTCCACAACATTTATTGAGCCATGATGCCCTTGACATTCAAATGGCCTCATATCTTTGTAATATGTGTAAAGTCCATTGCAAGTTATTTTAGTATCCTCTGTTATTGTGCCTGTTTCAAGCCCAGCTATCGCAACAACTGGTTTAAAGGTTGAGCCTGGCTCATAAGTGCTCTTAAGTGCCCTATTCCAAAGCGGTGCAATAGTGTCTTTTGACAATTCTGCATAGTCTTCTGAATACGTTGAAATGTCATATGATGGATAAGTTGCACAGGCCAAAATCTCTCCCGTTTTTACCTCAATTACAACAACGGACGCAGCACAAGGAAGTCTTGACTGAACCGTCAAAGAGTCCACTCTGTTTTTAAGTGCTTGCTGTGCGACCTGTTGCAAATTTTTATCAATAGTCAGGATTACTGTATCGCCCTGCTTAGGCTCTACCGAATACTCCTGTGTTACCTTTCCATCAACATCTGTTGCTACTGTCTTTACGCCTCTTACACCACGCAAGTACTGCTCTGCTATATTCTCAATACCAAACTCACCGAATTCATCAGTAATAGTATATCCGTTTCTTTCTACTGCCTCAATATCTTCTTTAGATGCACCAGCTATTTCCATCTTTTTAACGGTTTCTTCTGTATCTTCCTTCTGATTTTTAAATTCTTTCTCACTAATTGATGCAACTCTTCCAATAATATGTGGAGCTATTGTTCCATCTATATATTCTCTATAAGCTTCTATACTAACCTCTACGCCTTTATAATAATTACTGTTTTCCATAACCTTTGAAACAAGGTCGGTTGAAACATCCTTTGCAAAAGTATAGGGATATGATTTGCTAAAATATCCTTTTTTCATTTGTGTGCAAACAGCCGCAATTTTTTTTGCATCCTCTTTTGAATATTCCTCAAGCTCATAACGTTTAACAAGTGCGTCCATGCAATTTTGTGCTGTTGCATAGCTATTAAGATTAAGCATGTCAGAAGACTTGAGCCACTCTATGTCGCTCTCTCGGTCTTCTTCAAAAACAAAATTACCACTGCCGTCAATTTTAATCGGCAATGTGTCAATATACTCTTCACCGCTCTGTTCAAACAGCTTAATTAGTCCATAAACTATTTTGTTTCTATCCTTCTGCTCTTTACCGCTTGGAAAATATGCAGAATTAATTACAAGAGAATTGCCCTGCCTGTTTGTTACAAGTGGGTTGCCATTACGGTCAAGAATATCTCCTCTTGCAGCCTGAACAACAACATCATACGATGAAACAACGCTGTTCTTGGATGCATAAACATCACCGTCAACCACCTGTACTTTTATAAGTTTAGATAAAAAAGAAACAAAGATGATTGAAATAACAATGTTTAAAAATACAGCTCTTGAAAAACGCTTTTTCCCATTAATTTCAACCACCTCTTTCAAAAAATATAAAATACTAAAATTTGATTTTTATCTTTGTTTTTTTATCTTCCTTTGTGCCGGCAATGAATTTCGTAGTTTTTTAATAAACGCTCTTATTACAATGTAAATTAAAGGAGTAAAAACAAGCGTGTAAACACAGCAAGGCAAAAAGAATGTGAAAATCATCAATCCTCCACCCTCAACACCTTTGCCTACAACAAAAAGCAGCCAGTAGCAAATTGAATATAAAAGCAAAGAACCACTTGTTAAAAGCACTGCGGTAACCATATTATTTCTCATTAAATAATTTATGAGTATACCACAAATTGAACCAACAAGCATAAGGAAGATAGTGTTAAACCCATCTCCAACAGCAGAAGCAGTATCCCAAATCATCCCTGCAAACGCACCAAAAAGTGCTGCTGTAATATCCTTTTCAAACATTGAAATACACACAACAACAGGAATAAGAAGAAAAGTTCTAATTCCAAAAACAGTAGGAATTAAATGAGCCGTGTTTTGTAACATTGCTGTAATAATAATAAAAACAGCGAGCACCGCACGGCGAATATATATATGAAAATTTTCTTTTTTCATGGTTTAATCCTCCGAAACAGTAACTCCCTGTCCATCAAAATCTGTTATTATCAAAACATCTTCAAGACTTGTAATGTCAAAGCCTGGTGTGATTATTGCATAAGATGAAATATCATGGCTGTCGTTCTTTACCTCTTTAACTGTACCAACTACAAGGTCACAGGGATAAATTCCGCCAACACCCGATGTGCAAACTATGCCCCCAGTTGCAATTGCAGTGTTCCGATTTAGACCAGAAAGCCTGCAAAGCTTATCGCTCGACAAAGATACATTAGTTGTTGAAAAACCTGTTTCCCTTGTCCTTACTTCATACGAACTAATTTTAACACTTGGATCGAATATTGTTGAAACTACGCAATATGTCTTTCCAACCTTTGAAACAACTCCAACAAGCTGGCCGTCACCGCACATTACAGCGTCATTCTTATTTATTCCATCAGCAGAGCCCTTGTTAAGTACAATTGAATAAAATGCATTTGCTGCATCGCGTCCAATAACCGTTGCAGGTTCTACTTTAAAATCGCTATGCGTTTCCCTTATTTCAAGAAAATCCTCATACAATTTTAATCTCTGCTTTGTTTTCTCATAATCAATAAGCTCTTTTTGATAAGCCTCAACTTGTTCCTGCATATCAATTATCTGCTTTTCATAAGTAGAGGTTGATGTAAACTTTGAGCCAATATTTTTAAATCCATTGCCAACAAACGAAGTGGCTCTTTGAAGTGGTTCAAAAATCGCCCCCGTGGCAGAGGAAAAAGGCGACGCTCCATTACGAGACACCGCCGCATAAATAGTGCCTATTAAAAGCACTGCAAATAAAATTAATAAAGCTTTAAACCATTTGCTTTTTAAAAAATGTTGCATATCATCACCTAAACAGCTGCCCTGCCTTTTATAAAGCAGAGCAGATAACTTTTAAAATCAACCGTAGTTTTTAGAGCTTGTAACGCTGAGTCTTCCATCCTCAAGGCAAAGACCTGTGCCATCAACAACGCAGTCAAGCGGATTTTCAGCAACATGAACAGGCATTCTTGTTTCTTCCGAAATAAGCCTGTCAAGACCTCTTAACAATGCACCGCCGCCTGTGAGCATAATACCCTGATCGATAATGTCCGATGCAAGCTCTGGAGGTGTCTTTTCAAGAGTTGAACGAATAGCCTCAAGCACTAGATTAATGCTGTCTGCAAGAGCATCTCTAATTTCCTCAGATGTGATTTCGATGTTCTTTGGGAGACCGTCCATAAGATTGCGTCCCTTAACATCCATAGCACCTTCACCCTCATAAGGGTAAGCCGAACCAATTTTTATTTTTATATTCTCTGCTGTTCTCTCGCCGATAAGCAGATTGTATTTCTTTTTAATATATGTGATTATTGCATCGTCAAAACTATCTCCAGCAACTCTTGCAGAACAAGAAGTTACAATGTCGCCAAGAGATATAACAGCAACCTCTGCTGTACCGCCTCCGATGTCAACAACCATGCTTCCTGTTGCCTCTGCAACTGGAAGGCCTGCTCCAATTGCCGCAGCCATTGGCTCTTCAATCAAGCTAACTTGCCTTGCACCTGCACTGCGTGCAGCATCATGAACCGCACGGCGTTCAACCTCTGTAACACCTGACGGAATACAAATCATAACTCTTGCCTTTGTAAAAGGTGACGAGCTCATTGCACGACGGATAAACTCCTTGAGCATGTCCGAAGTGATATCAAAATCTGCAATAACACCATCCTTAAGAGGACGAACTGCAGTTATTGAACCAGGTGTGCGACCAATCATTTCTTTTGCCTCTGCACCAACGGCAACAACCTTTGGTGGGTTCGAGCGAACATCAACCGCAACAACGGATGGTTCACGGATAACGATTCCTTTACCCTTTACAAAAACTAATGTGTTCGCTGTGCCAAGGTCGATACCAATATCTTGTGAAAAAAACATAATTATTAAACTCCTTTCGGGGATGAATACCAAATTCTGTAAACATAAAATACATGTATATGCTATTATACCTCTACTGCGACTAATTCTCAACAAAAAAAGTAAAAAAATTCTTAATTTTTAGAGATATAAATATTAAGTTTTTTAAAGTTAATTAAAAATTACTTAATTTTTAATTTATTATTATATTTCCCCTTTTACGCCTATATCTTTAAGCATTTTTGCAGTTTTTGCAATAGGCAATCCCATAACGCTGAAAAAGTCACCATTTATGCCCTTTATAAGAACACAGCCCTTGCCTTGGATTCCATATGCACCCGCTTTATCCATTGGCTCGCCAGTGCTGATATATGCCCTTATTTGGTCATCTGAAAGCCCTTGGAACTCAACTGTTGTGCAATCAAAAAAGCTCTGTGTGCAACTGCTTGTAACTATACAAACACCTGTATACACTTCGTGAGTTTTACCCGACAATTGGCGTAACATTAAAAATGCCTCTTCTTCATCTTTGGGCTTACCTAAAACCTGTCCGTTTAAAACAACTATTGTGTCCGAACCAAGAACTGCAACATCTTGCTTGTTTTCGATTTTCTCAAACACCGCTTTTGCCTTTTGTTTGCTAAGTGTTCCTACAACTTCGCTAGGCTTTAAATTTTCTGTTATATTTTCATCAATATCCGCAGGACAAATTTCAAAACTATATCCCGCATTTTTTAAAATCTCACATCTCCTCGGTGATGCAGAAGCAAGAACAAGCCTCATATATTTTCTCTCCAGTTTTTAATTTCAAACTCATCTAGGCGATTTGCCCTTAAAATTGCATCCAACTTTAATACTGTTGCCTGAGTTTTTCCGTCACAAATTTCTCCAGAAACAACCTTTTCAACCGCTGTTGCAAACGGAATTTTTTCAACATTCACAAACTCATCTTCATCCAAATTTTGCTCAGAAAAATCAAGCCCTGTTGCAGCATAAAGATAGATTATCTCGCCACAATACCCTGGGGTTGGATAAAACTTGCCAAGGTCAAAATACCGCTGTGCACTTGCTCCTGTTTCCTCTTTAAGCTCTCTAACTCCTGCTGAAAAAGGATTCTCGCCTTTTTCAAGCTTGCCTGCGGGAATTTCAAGCACTTCAATCTGATAAGGGTAGCGAAACTGACGAACAAAAACCAGCTCGTTCTCCTTTGTTATTGCAGCAACCGTAACTCCGCCTGGATGCTCCACAACTTCTCTTGTTGCCTGCTTGCCATTTGGAAGCCGTGCCATATCAACACGAAGGTTAATTATTTTGCCTTTAAATTTATATTCTTGTGTAATCGGTGTTTCTCTGGTTTCCATTTCATCACCCGTATCTTCGTTTTATTGACATTATACACTACGCTGTCACGCATGGCAATACACACAGACTACGGAGTTCTACTGATTTAAGCATTAGATTATTTTCTAATAATCATGCTAATTTTTATAATTTATTTTAAAACACAAAAAAGCAGGCGGTAAAAATACCGCCTGCTTTGGTTAAATACTTATATTACTCTGCGTCTATCTCTTGTGCTTTATCGTCGTCAAACTCAATTTCAAACTCTAAGAGTTCGCCACAGTTTGGGCATTCAATGCTGCCGTCTTCGATTACACCTTCATCAACACAGATAACTTCATTGCATGATGGGCACTCAACCTCATAATATTCACTGTCGCAATCACAGTCACAATCACAATCATAGTCGTCATCATAATCGCAATCCTCAAGTTCCTCATAAACGATGGTCTCAAGTGTGTCCAAGTCCTCATCAACTGTGTCAACTTGCTCTGAAAGAATTACTACATCATCTTCCAAATCGCTAACAGTAAGTGCTATGTCGTCTAAAACATCGATTATAGCTTTGAACATTTTTGTTTCTGACTTGTCTGCATTAAGATTAAGACCGTCTGCAAGACCTCTCAAATATGCAACTTTCTCTACTGCTGTCATTCTAATTACCTCCGTTTATTTTATTTTTGTTACTTTATATAATAAATGGTCTTACGCACGGCCCATATATTCACCTGTGCGAGTATCAACATTTATCACTTCACCTTCGTCTATAAAGAGAGGAACTCTAATTTCCGCTCCTGTTTCAACGATTGCTGGCTTTGTTGCATTTGTTGCAGTGTCACCCTTAAATCCTGGGTCTGTTTCTGTTATCTCAAGAGTTACAAATGTTGGAGGCTCAACGCCAAAAACTTTGCCCTTGTATGAAAGAATTTTGCAAATCATATTTTCCTTTACAAACTTAAAGTTGTCCGAAAGGTCTGAAGCATTGATTGGAACAAGCTCATATGATTCTTGATCCATAAAGTAGTAAAGCTCGCCATCCTTATAGGAATACTCCATTTCCTTACGCTCAATAAACGCTGTTGGAAATTTTTCTGATGGGTTAAATGTGCGTTCAACAACTGAGCCTGCAATTACATTTCTGATTTTTGTACGAACAAATGCAGCACCTTTTCCCGGCTTAACATGTTGGAATTCGATAATCTGGAATACATTACCATCCATTTCAAAAGTAGCGCCGTTTCTAAAATCGCCTGCTGATACCATAATATTATTCCTCCGATAAGGTTTTTTACACTACTTATTGTATATTAGTATAGTCTTTTTTTCAAGGTTTTTTTGATATTTGCAAAAATAATATATTAAATTATAAAACCATCAACGCTTTTGGTGCATTTGTGAGATTTTCACTGCCATTTTTTGTAACAAAAAGCATATCCTCAATACGCACCCCAAAGCTACCCTCGATATAAATTCCAGGCTCAACAGTAACTATATTTCCACATTGTAAAATATCCTTAGATCCTTTGCTAAGGCTTGGCTTTTCATGAATTTCTATTCCCACTCCATGGCCTGTTCCATGGCCAAAGAAATCCTCAAAACCTGCGTCATCAATAAAGCTCCTTGCAGCAAAATCACAATCGCTCGCAAAAACGCCCTCACATACTTTGTCAATTGCACATTGTTGAGCTTTAAGCACCGTTTCATAAACCTGTGCTTGACGAGTGCTAACACTACCAAGTGCAACAGTTCTGGTCATATCACTATGGTAACCGTCAACACATGCACCAAAATCCATTGTGATAAGGTCGCCTCTCTCCAGCCTCTTTTCGCTTGGCTCACCATGAGGTTTGGATGAGTTTTTGCCACTTACTACAATTGTATTAAACGAAACGGACTGTGCACCACTTCTTATCATAAAATAATCAAGTTCACGGGCAACCTCACGCTCCGTTTTGCCTTGTTTTATATAATCCAATATAAATGCAAAAGCACTTTCTGCTATCCTTTGAGCTTTTATCGTTGTTTCTTTTTCTTCCTGTGATTTTATTGCACGAAGTTCCTCAATAAGATCATCAAGCTTACTTGTAGATACAACCTCTACATCTTCAAAAATCTCTTTGTACTTATCGTAGCTTGCGATAGTTGTTCTTTTTGCCTCAATTAGAACCTTTTTCGCACCCAGCTTTTTAGCCTCTTTAGCAATTTGTCTGACTTTTGTTTTTTCTAAATTAGCTAAAGGAAAAAGTAAATATTTTAACTCTTGTTCACTTAAAGTATACAAAAAATATGATTGATCTTTT
>RZYX01000199.1 GCA_009930155.1 Clostridia bacterium
GCGTTATGTTGATATAAATACCCATCTTCTTTATGCGTCATCAAATCAGGCACACCTCCAACATATGAGGCTACGCACGGAACACCTAAGAGCATTGCTTCGCACAAAGAATTTGGCGAATTATCAATTGTCGATGCCAATACAAACACATTGCAATCGAGAAGCCTTTCACACATTTCGCTTTCATTAAGTACTCCCGTAAAATGAATGCAGTTATCCAGTTTATATGTGCGTATCATTTTCTTTATATATCGTCCGTAACTTGTTAGTTTTAACGCGCCATAGATGCCTTCGGCTTTTCTTGTTACATCTACGCCGGAAATATACACTTCAAGGTTTTCATATTTTTCTTTTAGTATTTTTACAGCTTGAACAAGAAAGTGCGTTCCCTTTATTGGGGAATTCCCTTGGCTCATAAAAATCGTATGACGTTTACAGGTGTTTATATCCCATGTTCTTCCTTGATAAAATATGGACCTAAGTACTTCACCGCAAAATCTATATTGTATATCAGGGTTTACTTGTTTACAGCAGGCGAAGTCAAACTCTGTTCTGCCTGTTATATATTTTGCTTTATTAAGGGCTTTTTTTTCATAAATGCCACGTTTTTCATATGTTTGTTTCTGCTTCAAAATACCTTCGTTTTTTATTATATCTCTGATTGTTCGTATGTATATTTCGTGGCGTGGTATATTATCCAAGACGTGCATAGCACATGCATAGGAAACCCCCTGTATACTAATCAGTGTTTTTTCCTTATTTCCGAAAGCATTGATAGCTGCCAGAGCGTGTGCGTGTTCCGTTCCAAAAATATGTAATATATCCGGCTCGAACTCTGCTATAATTTCACGGAAACGCTTCTCGGTTTTTGGCTTATATGTGGCGATGTCATGAGAATCCTCTTGGAAACTATAATAGCGGATATAATCGCCATAACCTTCTATATTTCTTTTTTTATTTTCTATGGGAAAACACACTGCCAATTCGATTCCTTCAACTGTCTTTAATATATCTGACAGTGTAGACAGCCACCCTCCAAATGGGTGGACAGGCTCTCCTAGCGCAATCGATACACTTGGGATTTTGACATTACACACCCACAATATTTTCATTTTGCACTTCCTTCTTTTTATCACTAAATCCGTAAAACATTATTATATAAAAAAGAACATCTGATGTTATGTTGTTTCCGGATAGGAGCATAAACATTAGTATAAAATGTATTAAGTACATTATTTTCAAATTAGCTGTTGGTCTAAAAAAGCCATACAATCCACGAAGGATAATCGTTCCATATATTAAGCCATAAGCAGCATAATTTACTAAAATAGAGTTATCATTTGATGTTGTTCCTGTTCCTATAAGAGATACAACTTCATTATAATAGATTTCATTTAGTGAGTAAATTCCTGTACCCAGTAATGGGTTTTTCAGGCATATTACTGAATCTGCATATATTGGAGCAATTCTGGCTAATCCGGAACCATACGAAGTATGGGTGCTGTCAAATTTTGCAAATAAAAAGCTCTCAACATCAAATACATCTGTATAATAGCCTACTAAAACAAGCAACATGAAAATTGTGCAGACAATAAATATCTTCTTCTTGCGTTCGTTTTTATTATTAACATCCTTATTTGAATCCTTTGAAAAAACAAACAGAAATATAATAAGGAGGAATACAATTATTCCCGATGTAGAAAATGTTGTAATAATTGTAGCTGAATAGATAGCGACATACGGAATAGATATTTTAGTATTTTTAAACAGATGAATATATAAAGCAAGATTTAAAAAGATTGCGAATACACTACATTCACGAAATATGCCATAGCTGCGGGGGATTGGCGTAAATGCTTTATAAGGTGCGTATGAAATAATGGCAAACCTGTAGCTTAGATGATTTGTATTAGTTGTGACAGGGAGTTTATTAATAATGGATGGCGCAATGTAATATAATGCGTATAGAATCAACGCTCCGATTGCTATTATCAGAATTAATTTGCAGAATGTATCATTAAATTTCTGCCTGTCAACAGAGGTGCTGATTAACAGCCCGGCAATTATAAGTAGGGTCTTATAAATGTAATTTGTAAGGAGCTCGCCATTAACGAAACATGACAACCAAATTAATGCAACAAGTGCTACCGCAATCGTTAATTGCTTCTGCCCCATAGTTGATCTGTGTATATATCTCAAAATCATGCAAAGTCCGATTAAGACAACAGTTATATATTGACCCAAACTTTGCATAGCAAGATTAATATTTGTGCCGAACAATAAAGCATCCTGTGAGACATAAACTGAAAGGGCAACTATTAAGAAGCAAAGTGAACTATATGCTTTTCCAGTTTTAGGTTTTTCCCTTATGTACATATTCCAATTGACCTCTCATATTGAAGGATATCATTGACGTTTGTCTGACTGTCTCAATATCTATGGGACTGGTTCTTGTTTTTATTGCATTATACCACGCTAACAGTATTTCTTTCTGTCCTTTGTCCGGCTCAATGCTTGATAGCCTTCGTGCATGTATGCCTCTTGCGTATAAATGCATATAATTATCAACATGTAATTCGGCGTCATCAAAATATATGTTCATCATTTCTTTTGATAGGCTTTTTGCACCCATGGAAATATAATGGAGCACTGCCATTGAGCCATCGTCGAATTTGAAGGTCGCGGTCAAATTATCGTCTGGTCGATAATATTCGCCCTCAAATCTTACTGCAGTTGCGTTAGTATCCGTAATTTTGCTTCCTAACAG
>RZYX01000200.1 GCA_009930155.1 Clostridia bacterium
AATATAACTTCAGCCATTAAGGTCTATTCAGTGTGGGTGCCAGCAAATGTTGTCGTGAAGATTAAACTTGGGGATAGTAATGAATATAATTATATCGGCAGTAATGAAAATTATGATATTGTTTTTGACGGCACTTTTACATATCTAATCTCTGAAAATGAGTCTTTATCAACAGCCTTTGTCTTGCCAGCACTCACAGACTTCTATAGGTTCGGAAAATGTGCCACAAATTTTGTGGATAGTGATGGCTCGACGATTCTAAGCACTGCCACAAGCGTGTCAATCACAAACAATAAACTTGAATCAGAACTTGACTCAAAGGGCAGGTATGTCTATATCCTCTCACTCAATTGGGTGACAGCGGAATGTTATATTAAAGACTATTATGGAGTGGGCACAAACATTCACTATTTCTTCACAGAGTTTAACAAAGCAATCACCTTTGTCTCCACAGATATAAATTCAAAAACTGCCCATAATTATGAGATAATAATATTGCCAAAGAGCAGTAACATTGTCTTGTCCACAGGGGTCACCATTTCTTCTGCAATAAATCTCATAATATCTCTTGATGAAACAGTCACCACAAATGTTACATTTGTTAAAAAATCAACATTCGTTGGCAACTATTTGTTTGACATTTCAAATGGTTCTCTCACTTTTGGAGAAAACTCTAAGGCGACTCTTGTGATAAATGGCTCGTCGACTTTCGCAAAATCACTGATAAAATTGACAAACGCGACTCTCACAATACACAGCGGAGTGACGATACAAAATTGCAGGAACACGCTGGACGGTTTGGGTGGAGTCATATATGCAACTGGAAGCACTGTGAATTTGATTGGAGCAAGATTTGAAAACAATTCTGTTCTCTCAACTTCACAAATTGACGTCTTTGGTGGAGTTGTCTATGCTGTGAATTCAACTGTTAACATCACTTCAGGAGTATTTTTGTCAAACTCAATTTCAGGGACACAAAATGCTTTTGGCGGAGCAGTGGCAGTCGTTGGTGGAAGTCTTAATGTCACGGGTGGATATTTCAAATCAAACATTGCTTCTTCATCTAGCAGTGCTTCATTTGGCGGGGCAATGAGCGCACAGGATTGCACAATAATTTTTGAAAACGCTTTGAACGACATCATTTTTGAAGAAAATTTAGCAGTGAATGGTGGAGCAATCTTCATCACAGAATGTGAAGACGCAAGCATAAACAACCTTTCTATTGTCAATAATGATGCGACAAACGGCGGTGGAATTTATATTTCAAGTTCTAGTGCCTTATTACAAAATTTTTCATTCACCTATAATTATGCAATGTTTGGTGGCGGGATTTATTCCGCAGATGAGAGTATTGTTGAGGTTGCATCTTCAACTTTTGCAAACAACTCTGCGACGCAAGGCGCAGGAATATATCTCAACAACGCCACTTTCACCATAACAAGCAGTGAATTTAATTTAAACAGTGTGCTTTCAAACGGCGCTAACGACGGAAATGGCGGTGCAATTTGTGCTGTTTCGACTTCATCTTTGTCTGTTTTGGCAAGCACTTTCACCAAAAATTCGGCAATGAATGGCGGAGCAATTTATTTGGGTGGAAATTCCGTTATTTCAACAAACAAAGTTGGTGACACTTTAACTGTTTTTGAAGAAAACACGGCCACACAATCGGGCGGGGGAATCTATTTTGCCTCTGAAAGCACCACTTCTTCCATTTCAAACACTTTATTTTTCAAAAACGCAAGTAAAAACAGTAACACAAGCGTCATCACAAATGGTGGAGCAATTTTCTTTGAATGTGGCACAATAAGTTTGAATTCAGTTTTGGCATATGGAAACACAGCCACAAATGGCGGAGCGTTCTACGTTTACGAAGCAGTGGTAAATGCAACTTTGGTGAACACTTCGTATTCCTACACAGAGATTTATGAGGGAACGGTTGTTAATGCAGAAACTGGTGAGGAAGAGCCATACACAGAGGAAGTTGAGGTTAGTTATCTTGGCGACAATGTCGCAAGTTTGGGTGGAGCATTTTTCATTCACTTTGGTGGGGTGCTTTCGCTCATTAGCGGGAATATCACTTCAAACTATGCTTCTATCTCAGGTGGAGCGATATATAATAATGGTCACGTCACAATAAACACCCCAAATTTCACATTAAACACGAGTAAGGATAGTTCTGCAATAGTAAACGCAGGGACTTTTGATTTCTCTGGGCTTGCCACTTTTGGCATAATTCAAAATATATATATTGAGAAAAAAGATGACACTTCTTACTATTCAATCACAGTGAAAATAGACAACTACACAAATGGTGGCAATGCCGTCACTTTATCATTCAATACAGAAGACTATCTTTTAAATGTTCCAGTTGTTACTTTTATAAATTCCACATATTTTGAAAACTACAAAGCAGGAAATCAAGTTTTCGCCGTTGAAAATGAAGACGTATTCATAATTACTCCTTCAAAGACACAATCAGCACTTGTTTTGCTTCATCAAAAATATAACTTATCCTACCTATTGGGGATGGGGAATTGCTGTTATGGGTGATCCGATGACCGTCAGCGAGAACGAATTCCACAATATTGGCAGAATAGGTGTTCAAGTCTTCGGATCTGATGCCAGCGGAAGCGTTATCAGCCATAACATTTATATCGGTAAAGGTGATGGCGATTACATCGATAATGGTATTGAGGTTGGTGGCGGTGCTGGTGATGTGGAGATCACAGGCAACGACATCAGTCAGTGCGGTGT
>RZYX01000201.1 GCA_009930155.1 Clostridia bacterium
ACCTACAATATAATTTCCGGTTACCGACTTACTACTTTTTGCAATATCCTCCGGCGTTCCTTCAAACAACACATATCCCCCATTGGCACCACCTTCGGGACCTAAATCAATTATCCAATCGGCAAATTTTATTACTTCAGGATTATGTTCAATAATAATCAAGGTGTGTCCTTTATCCCTAATTTTATCGAAACTCTCTAAAAGTTTGCGGATATCATGAAAATGCAAACCTGTAGTTGGTTCATCAAACACAAATACCATTGGCGACATTTTTTCCTTACTTAAGAAGCTTGCAAGTTTAATTCTTTGGCTTTCGCCACCACTCAATGTATTGGAAGATTGTCCTAGTTGAACATAACCCAACCCAACATCGAGATAATTTTGAAGCAAAGATGCTATTTTCTTCTCCGTTTTCCCTTTCCCGTTATCAAAAAACGCTACCGCTTCGCTTATTGGCATATTTAGGATATCTGAGATACTTTTATCCAAGTAGTGAACATCTAAAATATCATCTTTAAATCTTTTGCCTCCACAATCCTCACAAACCAAATGAACATCAGCCATAAACTGCATTTCTACAGTAATTTCTCCCTCTCCCTGACAAGTTTCACATCTTCCGCCCGGAACATTGAACGAAAAATGAGAAGGCTTATATCCATTAGCCTTAGCATGCTTTTGGTCGGCGAACAACTTTCTGATTTCATCGTATGCCTTTATGTACGTTGCAGGATTTGACCTCGATGACTTGCCAATAGGATTTTGATCGACATATTCGATATCGCTAATTAAATGAATATCGCCTGATATTGAGTCATGCTCTCCTGTCTTATCGGCATACTGACCCAAAATCTTTTTTAGTGCCGGAAAAAGAATTGTTTTAACGAGACTGGTTTTGCCCGAACCACTAACTCCGGTAACAACAGTTGCAACTCCAAGAGGAAATTTAACATCAATATTTTTTAGATTAAACTGTCTGCCTCCTTTTATCTCGATAAAATTCTTCCACTTTAATCTTTGATAAGAATCCCAGGTTGTTAATTTAGAATTAAGATATTGAGCAGTTAAACTATCACAATCTTTCATTATCTGCGCTGGTGTGCCAGCAAATACAATTTCTCCACCAAAATTTCCTGCTTTTGGGCCTATGTCGATAATATAATCTGCGGCTCTCATTATCTCCTCGTCATGCTCAACAACGACAACAGTATTATCACGATCGCGAAGACTCTTTAGCACTTTAATAAGATTTTCGGTATCTTTTGGATGCAGTCCAATGCTAGGTTCATCTAAAATATATAGAGAGCCAACCAAGCCTGAGCCAAAAATTGTTGCAAGATTTATACGCTGCGACTCTCCTCCCGATAAGGTTGACGACAATCGATTTAATGTTAAATAACCCAAACCAACATCAATTATCGAATCAAGACGCACTTTTATCTCTTCGAGCAGACGTGATGCAACATTCTCTTCATATTTTTTTAATTTCAGATTGTCGAAATGTGATTTTAATTCAATAATTGAGACATCTATCAAATCGCCAATAGATTTATCATTAATTTTCACATAAAACGATTCTTTCTTTAATCTTTTTCCTTTACATTCCGGACAAGTTGTTTTTCCTCGATATCGGGAAATCATGACTCGGTACTGAATCTTTTGCTTTTTTGTTTCCAGATAAGCGAAAAAATCATTTATTCCGCTAAGACTATCATTACCAAACCACAACAAATCTTTCTCATCCTGCGACAATTTATGATACTCTCTGTGTATTGGAAAATTGTATTTTGCCGATTTGCGAATAAAATCTTTTTTCCACTCCTGCATTACATCCCCTTTCCAACATGCAACAGCATCATCGTATAAACTCAGACTTTTATTTGGGACAACCAAATCTTCGTCAACACCAAGAACTTTACCAAAACCTTCGCAGACAGGACAAGCACCTATAGGGTTATTGAAACTAAACATGTGTTCGGTTGGAATTTCAAATTCTATTCCATCGGCTTCGAAACGATTTGAAAAAGTCTGACTAAGTTTACTATCGTCCTCTATTTGCATTATGCAGCACTCTCCTCTCCCCTCGTAAAATGCGGTCTGAACTGAGTCGGAAACACGTCCAAGTTGGTCTTCGTCATGTTTTACAACGATTCTGTCAAGAACAATACGAATTGAATCGAATTTCATCAATTCGGGATGGTTTTTCATGTCGTCGAGTTTGTGTAATTCCTGCTCGCAAACCACACGATTATAACCTTGCTTTTGGATAAGATCGAGCTGCTCAATTTTTGGCTGAACAGTGTTAAAGACATAGTTAAAACAGATAATAACTTTTGTACCATCAGTGAAGTTTAATATTGTTTGCACAACATCCTGAACACTATGTCTTTTAACTTCTTTGCCGGAAATTGGCGAAAATGTTTTACCAATACGAGCATAAAGAAGTTTTAAATACTCATAAACCTCGGTTGAGGTACCAACAGTAGATCTTGGATTTCGGGTATTTACTTTTTGCTGTATTGCAATTGCAGGCGGGATACCATCAATAAAATCGACTTCAGGTTTATTCATTCGCCCTAAAAACTGCCTTGCATAAGACGATAAACTTTCAACATACCTGCGCTGACCTTCAGCAAACAAAGTATCAAATGCAAGTGAAGATTTTCCTGAACCGGACAAACCGGTAATTACAACTAATTTACCATGCGGAATTTCAACATCAATGTTTTTAAGATTATGAACCCTTACCCCTCT
>RZYX01000202.1 GCA_009930155.1 Clostridia bacterium
TTTGTACAGGGCCCTTGAGCGGTTGGCAAGGGTGCTTTTAGCCCCGGGAGGTGCAATTTTCATGGAAATAAACGAACAATTCCAAGAAGAAACAGCTGCATTGTTCTGTGAGCCTTGTTTTTCTTATGTAGAGGTTCGTAAAGATTTTAACGACAAGCTAAGAATGCTAAAAGTTGTTAGAAACAAGTGTGATCTATAAAACCAAGAAATGTCAAAACTATAAGACCAAGCAGAGAAAACTATAAAACCAAGCAGAGTAACAATTTGTAATAAGAAATGTTATTAAATTAAACATGTCAGTATTATTTTAATGACAAATTGTTTTTAAAAAGAGAATCTAAAAAATTGGATATATCTTTACTAAAATACTTCCAATGAAAAGGACTTGCTTTTTTACTTGTTTATTATTGATATATCTTTTGATAAGTCCGGTTTCTTATGCGCAAATAGCAAAATCTGACAGCCTGATTTCTTTGCTGGAAACCACAACTGAGACAGAGGCGAGGCAAGAGTTGCTTAAAAGTATTGCTAATATTTATGAATATTCAGGCGAGTGGGATAATTACCATCGGTGCGCTTTGCAAATGCTGGAGTTAGCCCATGAAGAAAACGACAGCTCTTGGATTGCCGAAGCCTATAACAAACTTGGAATATCAAGCTGCTATACAGGGAAAAATGAGAAAGCAATTGAATATTTTACATTAGCCCTGGAAATAAACGAAGCCATGAAGGAATATGCCAGTGTTGCCAATAGTTATGAAAACCTGGGTATTGTTTATAATGAAATGGGTGATTTTGATAACGCTATTGAGTGTCAGTTAAAATCGGTAGAAATTCGAAAACCTATTAATTATCCAAGATTATTCAACAATTATATTAATTTGTCTGTGTTGTACGGGGCTATAAAAAACACAGATAAACAGGGATATTACATAGATTTGGCCAAACAGGAAATATCCTCACAACAGGGAATAAGTGCAGAAAGTAAAGCCATTTTTTATAGTGGTTTAGGTGATTTATATGACGAGCAGGGACTTAACGACAGTAGTGTTGTATGTTACAAGAAAGTCATATCCTACTCCCAAGAGGCAGAATGGAACCGGGGCATTACTTCGGGACTGGGGAGTCTTGCCAATGTTTTTCGAAAGAAAGGCGAACTGGATAGTGCTATAGTATATCACCAGAAATCGTTGGAACTTTCTGAACGTATAGGTGAATCAATGAGTATTACCGAGGAGCTATTTGCTTTGGCAGAGATTTACTCTCAAAAAGGGGACCATCTGAAAGCTTTAAGTTACTCTGAAAAAGCGTTGGAAAATGCACGGTCATGTAATTTGATGGAAATTGAAAGTCAGATATTGGAATTCATAGCTGGTTATTATGCCGGGAAAAAAGATTACAAAAAGGCATATGAATACTATATAAGTTACAGAACAGTAGAAGATTCAATTCGTTCGGCTGCTGTTATCAATAAAATGGCAGAGCTGGAGACACAACATCAGACAAAAGAAAAAGAGCAGCAAATAGAACTGCTTTCTGCAGAGAACCAGATTAAAAGCCAGCGTGTTATTTTATTTATTGCAATCTCGGTCTCTCTGTTTTTGATCCTTGCAGGTGGGGTAATGATCTTTTTCCGCAAGAAAAAAGAAAACCAGCAAAAGCAGGAAACACTTAGTCAGCAACTTTTGCGATTGCAAATGAATCCTCACTTCCTTTTTAATGCATTAGGTAGCATACAGAACTATATCCTCAATAATAATGTCAAAGAAGCTGCGGGTTATCTTAACAACTTTGCGTTGCTGACCCGCGCCATACTGGAGCACTCTGCAGTAGAAAGTGTTTTGCTTGAAGATGAAATAGGTGCCTTACAAAACTATATCAAGTTGGAACAAATGCGTATGCAAAATAGCTTTAGCTATTCCATTGAATTTGAAGGAGAGGTGGAGTCTGAATTAATACAAATACCTCCTATGCTCATACAGCCTTTTGTGGAAAATGCCATCAAACATGGTCTAAGTAATGTTGATGGGAAACTTGGAGTTTCATTCAAAGACTGCGGAGATACCTTGAGAGTTGTCATCAGCGACAACGGGAAAGGAATTGTAGAGAGCAGCACACAGGACAAGTCACACAAACCCATGGCAATGGTGATCTTTGCAAAAAGAATGAATCTGTTGAAAAAGAGATACAGTAAAAAATCAGGGATTCATATTGACAGTTCTATAAATGAGGGAACAAAGGTAAGCTTGCATATACCTGTTATTGGTTGATGCTTTACTATCAAGATAATAGAAAAGATTATTTGACAATGAAAGTAGTAATAATTGAGGACGAATTACCATTACGTGAAACCAATAGGCATTTAATACAAAACAATTTTCCACAAATGGATATTGTGGGAGAAGCTGGTACAGTTGCTGAATCAATGGCAGTACTTAAAAGTACTAATCCTGACCTGGTACTGATGGATATAGAGCTCGCCGACGGTAATTGCTTCCAGGTATTACAGGCCTGTAAACCATACTCCTTCAAGGTGGTTTTTATAACAGCGTACAATCAGTATGCAATAAAGGCAATCAAGTTTAGCGCAATGGACTATATTTTGAAGCCTGTAAATGAATATGAGTTTATTAATGCCATAAATAATGTCATTTACAACTCACGTTCCAAGGAAATGCTATTACAAACTAATCATTTTGAAAAACAATACATTTCCGGGGAACGTCCCGAAAAGATTGTATTGCGC
>RZYX01000203.1 GCA_009930155.1 Clostridia bacterium
GGGAAAATACTTCATCTGCTACTATCTATTCCGGCTATACCACCAATGGTTCCAATTACACTACTCAAGCCACCATCAACTACATCATGCAATATTATGCTAATACCCTTAATTATTGGTATGGTAACATCAGTGGTTCTGCCAGTAGCGCCACTTATTCTAATTATGGGACCTATGCCGGCTATTCTCTTTCTAACGGCACCGATAATACCAACACTTGGGAATATGTCGGTAACGTTTACATTGCTTACAATAGTACTTACAATTACGGTTCATCCTGGAATCTTGAATTAAAATTAAAAGAATTAGCTAATAACACCGACAAAACTCAGGATCAACTTGATGATGCTACTTTAATTCTCAAAGGTTACCTGCCTACCACTACCACCTCAACCCTATTTAATGGCACTACACCTGAATTCTCAGTCGACCTCAAAGGCAACACTACCACCCTTACTTCCAATGATATTGCCATGCTAGTTTATTCCACTAGTACTTCCAGCAAATATCTCCGTCTTTACGTCAAATTAAAAAATCAAAATACTCACTATACCATAGTTCCTATTAATCGCTATGGTGCTTCTTATAGTTCTACTGGCGCCATCAGTAACGGTTACTGTTATCTTAACTATGCCACCAGTCAAGCCGTCGTAGCTAGCTTACCTACTCCTGCCCAAGGTAGTGTTGTTTATGCCACTCAAAGTTATGATAATTCCGACTACTGGCGACTCAATGGTAACAGTATCTATACCTACAACATCAATAATGTCGGTATTGGTACCACCAATCCTACTCACAAACTCGATGTTGTTGGTGATGCTTCTATCTCAACTAATTTATCTATTGGTGGCACACTTACTTTAAGCCAGGGAGCATCAAATGGTTATATTCTTCAAAGTGATGCTTTCTCACTGGCATAGGGCGGTGATTTTTAAAAAAAAGAACAAGAGCAGGCGAAATCCCATTGTAATTGTCGACAAATTCATAAGATAACAAATTTCCTGACAGGATTAATTTTTTGATTTGGGCATGATAATTGTAATACATATTAATATTATGCCTTAAAGGAATTATTTTAAAAACTAAATAATTTGAAAAAAAACATTTTATTTTTATTCGTTTTAGAATATACTATACTTATAGTTTTAAATGGGAGGTGTGCATTTGTGAATAAACGAGCAAAAGTTTGTTTGTATATTTTCCTTGTGTGTGCCTTTTTTGCTTTGGGTGTAGGCGGATATTTTATCTTTAACACCGGGAAAGACCAAGTTATGGTAGGTTCGAGGAAATTCCAAGTGTTCAATTCCGTGTCAACTGCATCGAGCTATTCAATCACAGTAAAAGACAACGACCAAATCAACACAGGTCAGGCAGTTTATAGCATTGAAAAACAAACAACAAGTGATGAAAATGTGAATAACTTTATTGTTCAAGTGGAAATTGGTGGGGAGAAAATAGCAGAGGAAAGATACGTTCAATTTATAATGAGCAAAAATGAAATGACAAATAAAATTGATTGTAAAATTAAAGATTATGCAATCATTTTTTTTGAAAATGGGGAGCAAACAGAAACTCGTTCGTCTTATATAGACCAGACTTTGGTTAATGTCGATGAGGACATTTTTTGCTGTGTTGTAAATGTCTATTTTGACAATTTATTTAATCAAGACGGCACATATAGCCTAACAATAACGCCTTTAGATAGCGATGGAAATGAGATTAAAGGCGAAAGTGATGAGAGCCTTGTGCAAGAGCGAGAATATAATTATACGGCATTTTATGAAGAAGACTTTTTGAAACGCGACGAATTTTATTATAATGGAACTTGGTATGATTATGTGATTGAAAGCATCGACGAACTCGACAACTTTGTTTGGTGGGCAATACTTTATAGACAAGCCGAGACGACTGTTGCAAATGGGGTGACGACAATAGGCAGTCTTTCTTTTTATAACAAAACTTCGCAGATTAATTCGGGGAATATCAATAGACTTGTCATCGATGCAATCAATAATTATTCAGAATATGACGCACTTGAAAATCAGAACGTGTATGGCATAATGCAAGGAAAACTTGGTTTTTTGACGAATTTCAACTACTATTTAGACTATAATTTTCTTTTAACTTATGAAGATTTGGAAGAAATGGACACGACAGATGATAAAAGAAATTATTCTGCGTCTTTGGCTTATCTTTTTGAAAACAGCGAGGATTATGACATCGCTTATGTGACAAAAGAAAATGAATCAAGGGAAAATAGCACTTTTGACATTCTTTCAAATGAAGAAAATGTTGGAGTGAAAGTTTATAACACAGAGCAACTCTTTATGGTGGTGCAAAGTGGAGAAAAGCCTTTGTTTGAAGATGAGGATAGTGTGGTTAAACGAGTTTGGGATAATGCACTTGATGTTTTGAGAGAAATTAACAACAGCGACGACCTCACCGATTATGAAAAAGCACTCAACATTTACAGATATATCTGTGGTGATATTGTCTATGACTATGTGACCTATGAATTTATGTATATAAAAAATGACTTCTCAATTGAGAATTATGGCAATTTCAGTTGCTTCTATTTGGAAGGTGTTTTCTATGATTTTGACGGACTCACCACTCACTATGCAGTTTGTGATGGACTCTCAAAAGCATATTCACTCCTTTGTAACATTGAGGGAATTAATTGTGTGAAAGTGAACGGCTCTGTGGAGGGCGGAAATCATGCTTGGAATAGGATTGAAC
>RZYX01000204.1 GCA_009930155.1 Clostridia bacterium
ATGTTACTCCCACTGGTCAAGAGGGAGAACTAACAATGTCGTTTTTTGACATGGCGCTTAAGGGCGGATGGATTATGATTGTATTGGCAGTTTTGTCAATTATTGCTGTTTATATTTTTATCGACAGAATTATGGCTATCTCCAAAGCATCCAAAGAGCAAAAATCTTTTATGGACAACATCAAAAACTTTATTTTCGAAGGTAAAATTGATCAAGCACTTGATAATTGCCGTATGAATGAAGGTCCGCTAGCTCGTATGATTGAGAAGGGAGTTTTGCGTATTGGACGTCCACTTGGAGATGTTAATGCTGCAGTTGAAAATGTTGGAAAACAAGAAGTCGCACGATTGGAGAAGGGATTGCCAGTTTTGGCTTCAATTGCCGGTGGAGCTCCAATGATAGGTTTTCTCGGAACTGTTATGGGAATGGTAAGAGCATTCTATGATATGGCCACAGCCGGTAATAATATAGATGTCACATTATTGTCTAATGGTATTTATACTGCTATGGTAACTACTGTTGGTGGTCTAATCGTTGGTATCATTGCTTATTTTGGATATAATATTCTCGTGGCAAGAGTTAATAACCTTGTGGCTCGTCTCGAAACAAAGACTACCGAGTTTATGGATATTCTTAATGAACCGGCAAAATAAAAAGAAAAAAAATGGCTTTAAAATCCAGAAATAAAGTTAGTGCAGAATTTAGCATGTCGTCAATGACCGACATTGTTTTTCTGTTACTTATATTCTTTATGGTAACATCAACCTTAATTGCTCCTAATGCATTAAAACTTTTGTTGCCTTCAAGTAATAGTCAGACTTCGGCAAACCCAATAGCATCAGTGTCAATCAAGGATAAACAAGATGGTACTTATTTGTACGCTGTTGGAACAACCTTTTGTAGTCCCGAAGATATCGAAACACTTTTGAAAAAAGAAGTTGCAGGACAAGAAGAACCTTTTGTGTCGTTGCACGTTGATAAAAGTGTGCCTATGGAAGAGGTTGTCGCTATTATGAATATTGCAAAGAATAATGAGTGGAAATTGATACTTGCAACTAAACCACTCCAAAAATAATAAAATAATATTATGTCATTTGTAAAAGAGCATATACACGGAATAATGGGCGCAACGATTTTTGCAATCATTGCCATTCTTTTGTTGCTATTGCTTGGTTTTACAACTCCATTACCTCTTCCCCCCGAAGAAGGTATATTGCTTGATTTTGGAGGCGGCGGAAATGTCAATGCTGGTGCTTCAGCATCTGCCACATCAAACGAACAAAATGCCTCGACTCAAAACTCTTCAAGCTCAGGTGTTAACACCCAGACATTCGAAGAAGCCGCCTCCTTACAATCAAGTACGGTTCCGAATCCAAACAACAACAACACTAATACGGATTCAAATACCGAAGACAATGCAGAAAATGAGCAGCAGGTTAATAGTAATTTATCAAATCTGCTAAATGGAAACTTATTTGGAAACGGAAATGGAACAGGAACTTCAGGAAGCGGCACCGGAAGTGGTAATCCGGGAACAGGAACAGGTGCAAATGGATCGGGAACAGGTCCGGGAGGAGTAGGGGGCAGCCTCGATGGTCGTGCACTTGTCAAAAAAGTTGATCCCAAAAATCAGGATAATCTCGAAGGACGTGTTGTTCTCAAAATTACAGTTGATGAAAATGGAAATGTTACCAATATTACATTGGTGAGCTCAAATTGTAACGATTGTACCCAACTCGCAAAGGATGCCGTTAAACAATGGAAATATGCAAAAAAACCGGGAGCAGGTTATCAGGTTGGAACCGTGGCTGTCGAGTTTAGATTGTAGTTTTATCCTAATCCCAAATTGTTATTATCTTCACTGTTTTTTGCAATACTTCAGTAAAAGCCTAAGGGATCAGCAAAATATATTCTTTTGTTATGATTTTTGGTTTGCTTGCGCACCAAAAATTTATTCCAAAAGAAATTTTGTGGCATATTTTAACCCTGACTTTCACTGCGTTCAATCAGGGTTAAAATAAATGAGTCTTTCAGACTCAAAATATCATATGACTTTTGTGAATAATCCTATACTTTTAACTCCGTTGAGCTCACCGCCAAATGGCGGTTCGGTTGTCACTGTTTTTGACACTTCGCGAAAAGCTCAGTGATCATCAAAAACACCGCCAAAAACAGATTATTTTTTTGTACAATATTCTATTAAGGTTTAGTAGAGATAAGGTTTTGTTTGTGGCAGATCGAACCTTATTCTCGAAAAACTTTAATACAAAACTATAATCCCGCATGTAATTAACCTTATTACCTTATTAATAAATGCATTTTCCTTACTTATCAATCGATAAATATCAACAAAATCTTATTATTTTTGCATTAGAATTACTACTTATGAAATTAAGAAATACGATTGCTTTAATAGCATGCTTTTTTACTCTTTGCTTATTTGTTCAATGTAAATCCAGTGAGGTTCCAACAGCCAGCAAAAAGGCAAAATCTATTTATAAAATTCTTAAAATGATCAAATTCTCTGAACGGAAGTTTGACAAAATGCTTTCAAATGCTAAAAGGGATCAAGGTCATTTCGACTTAAAGAAATTCAACAAAGATTTCGTTGTTACAGAACACTTTTTTAATGGATTTAAAGCTTTAACAATTTCAACACAAACACCAACGAATCTTCACATTATTTATTTTCACGGAGGAGCCTATATTCAAGAATCAAAAAAAGCACACAGA
>RZYX01000051.1 GCA_009930155.1 Clostridia bacterium
CTGGTCCACCTGTTAATATCAATAGCCCCTTTTCTATTGCTGTGGCTATTGCAAGCCTTTGCTTTTGCTCATATGTTATCTTGTTTTTCTTTTCTATCTTTGATATTTCTTCATTAAGAGTGGGTTTGCCAGCGGGAGGAAATTTTTGCATAATTCTTATCCTCTGGGCCGCCTGTTTTTCTGCCATATATATATAAGGTAAAAACACAAACTCTTTACCATTTATTTTCTCAACAATAAGCTCATTTTGTTCTGTTAGATTATCTATTGCTATATCTATTGTGTCGTCATTCGTATTAAGCAAATTACTTGATGGTGCAAAAAGCTTTTCCCTTGGAATACAGGTGTGCCCATTTGAAAGATTATACCTTACAACATGAACAATACCCGCCATGATTCTAAACTCATTTTGCGGAGGTTTTGGCAACATTCTAGCTATACTATCTGCACGCTCAAAATTCATTCCGACTGCCTCAGAACAAAGAATATAAGGGTTTTCTTTGATTTTATCAACTGCTGACGCTCCAAACACTTTAAAGGAGTCTATGCACTCAGTTGGAGTCATTCCGTAACCTTCAAGACAAATCATTGTCTCTCTCATTGCAAACTGGCTTTTAAACTCCTCACTGATTTTATCCGCCTTTTGCTTTGATATTCCTCTTATTCTTGCAAGCTGTTCGGGATGATTTTCTATTATATCAAAGGTGTCCTCACCAAATTTCTCAACAATTTTCACAGCCGTAGCAGGTCCGATTCCCCGCACAGTACCACCTGAAAGATATTTTAAAATCTGAGCCTCAGTTGCAGGCATGCTTCTCTCACACATTTCTGCCTTAAACTGCCTTCCGAAAGATGCGTGATTACCCCAACTACCAAGAAGACTAAGTTCCTCCCCTGGAGCTATTTCAGGCAAAACTCCAACAACGGTTACAAGTTCGCCATCGGGTGTGCTTAAATCAAGCACGGTAAAGCCTGTGTCAGCTTTACGAAACACTATGTTTTCAGCCATTCCACACAGGCTTTCCCTCTCTTGCTCGCTCATTGCAATCACCCCCTAATATATAAACTGCTATATTTACAACTAATATAAAACAACTTGCCAAGTGTGGATACAAACCTCTGTTATATAAAACCAGAGAATAAGCACTTTTAAAAACTTTTAATAATATTATTATATCTTTTAATTATACTTCAATTTCCTTCTTTTGGCAATTGTGAGTGCTTTATTATTTCACATATTTCATCACAATCACACATCTCAATATTTCTACTTTCGTCACACAAAATCGTACACATCTCCGTTGCTGTTTCACACATACCACAATCAACAACTGTTACCTTAACATTACGAAAACTACCGAAAATACCAAAACCCATTGAAAGCAGATAAACAAGTCCCGCTACATCACTACCACTGGCATCAGGCGGTACAAGAAGTATGTATTTGCCTCCCTTTTTGGGCATAAGTATCTTTAGGAGCAAATAATTAACGACAGAAATAATACCTGCTAAAACAAAAATTAGTAAAACTGCGTAAAAAATACTCTCTAACATTTATGCTCACCTCATTATCATAATATGAGGTGAGCATAATATTGGTTTTATTTTTATTATAAGCGACCAGACCTGTAAGCCGAGTTCTGTCATTTAAGGCAATCATCTTTCTACGCTTTGCGTTGCCACAAAGCTTTAGCCACCCGTTGAAGAATATGCCGAGCAAGCATCTTCGGTCGGTGTTGCTTCGGATAGGGTTTACAGGGCCACGCAGTCTCCTGCATGCCGGTGAGCTCTTACCTCGCCTTTCCACCCTTACCGACAAAAAGTCGGCGGTATATCTCTGTTGCACTTTCCCTAAGGTCACCCTCGGCGGCCATTAGCCGTTATCCTGCTCTACGAAGCTCGGACTTTCCTCGCGCGAAACTAGTCGCCCGTGACTGCCCAGTCTGCTCGCTTTTTCTTTTATATTGTAATTCATAAACCCTTTAATGTCAAACTCTTAGCAATATTTAATAAACTTTTAATAATATTATCATAAAAAGGTATTGTTAAATATTGAATAATAGAGTAACATTATGTTGTATTTTTTAAAAGGAAGGCAATATAATGGATAATAAGCACTTTACTAACCGCTTTTATGATTATGATGAAAACATTGACATCGTAAGCGATAGCAGTAGACTACCAAATAAAAATGACAAAAGTTCAAAAGCTCCACAAAATAAGCAAAAAGAAACAAAACGTCAAAACACACAAAACCATCAGGCATCCCGTCCCCAAAATGCCAATCGGGCTAATCAACCTCAGAAAAAAAACAGTAAACCAACTCAACAAAAAGGAAAAAAAAAGAAGTCAAATAAACCTAGCGTTATATTTGCAAAGGTATTTTTTACAATAGTTCTTATTTTTCTTCTTGTTTTTGTAATAGGTTTTGGATATATTTCAAATCTATTTGGAGATATGAAGTTTAATGATGACGTCAATAAGCAGAACTCATACATTGACGATTCCGAACTTATAGATGACAGTGGTGTAAGAAATATTTTGCTTATCGGTAGTGATGCTAGAGAAGGCGATTCTTCGTTTCGCTCAGACACTATGATGCTTGTGTCAATTGATACAAACACAAAAAAGATAAAGCTTACTTCTTTCCTTCGAGACTCTTGGGTTAATATTCCTAGCAAAGGCTATAACAAACTAAATGCTGCCTGTACATATGGTGGAGTTCAGCTTGTTATTGATACGATTGAGTATAACTTTAAAATTAAAATCGACAACTATGCTATGGTTGACTTTGATTCGTTTGAGGGAATTATAGATGCACTTGGCGGCATTGATATTGCAGTAACTCAGAAGGAATCTTCGTATATTAAAAGAACATATAGCTATGAAGGAATTACCGTACCTGCTGGCGAAAATGTTCATGTTAATGGTGAACAAGCCCTTACGTACTGTAGAATTAGAAAGCTTGATTCTGACTTTTTCCGTACAGAGAGACAGCGAAAAGTTATGTCTGCCATAAAAGAAAAGTCCGCTAAAGCATCATTGCCAACTGTTTTAAAAGTTGTTGAAAATATTTCGCCTTATATTCAAACCGACATTTCAAAAAATGAGCTAATGAAACTTTCCATGAAAGCTGCAAGCACATATTTAAAATATGATATTGTGGAAATGAATATTCCCGCCGATGGAACATGGAAGAGTGAATCAAAAAATGGTCAAAGTGTGCTTTCATTTGACATTACAGAAACCACAACATTACTTCACACATTTATATATGGATAATTATAAAGCCACGATTAATAATCGTGGCTTTATCTATTCAATTCATATTGGCATTATTTGACATTATTTAACATTATTGTTATAATAATATTAAAAGCATTATTTAATATAAAGCAAACTATTATTATGAAAAAGGATATGAAAAATAATATGGCAAAAAAACCTGAGAACATTATGGATAACTCAAAAGTTTTTAAAGTAATATTATTTTTTCTAGTTTTACTCTATGTTATAATGGGGCTTATTTTATTTGCTTCATTATTTGTTTCTATGTCTTCGGTGAAAAGCATAGTTACAAACTCTACTTTTTGGTCAAGTCTTTTCTCTTTAGTTATTAATGAAAATTCAACCTTGCTTTATATTTCTGCAATTTCAATTAATGTTACTCTAACTTTTATATTCTTTATTTTAAAAGAAACAAAAAAATTTCCAACAAAGATTACTATTATTTCTCTTGGTGTTACCAGTGCTACTTGCTTATCTGTAAAAACGATTTCCTATATTATATTTAGTCTTAATATTTTTTTAGATTTTCAGCTCTTATATATTTTCCCACTAATAACTATTATACTTTCAAATGTATTTTTATCTTATGATTTTATTGACTATTGTCGTGGTACATACAAACCCGTAAGATCTAAAGTTAATTTACCTACACGGGAATTAGTAAAAGAAACTTTCGAAATTATTTCTAATCGTAACAAGTTTATTCCAAATAATACTTATAAAGAAAAAGCTATAAACAAAAATAATGATCAAAATGATAGCAATAATTCAAATTACAAAAAAAATGAATATAAAACAGAACATGGTTATTTTAACAATGAAGCTTTAGAAATGGCAGCAAGCCACATAGTTTCAACTATTGACAGAGCTACACAACAAAAAGTTGAGCAACACAATGTTATAGACTAGATTTGAAAGATTTTTATTAATAAATACTCTTAATATTTATTAAATTAAATATCAAACTTATGCAGTGCAAAATATTTTTGCACTGCATTTTTATATTTTTGTCACACAATATTGTAAAGATAATATTATAATACAAGGAAACAATAATTTCCTTATAACCATCATTTGTATAACAACACTTTCACTTATACTTTGGTGTGTTATGCCACCTGTTTTACCATGAAAAATCTAAAGTCTACTGCTTTGCCTGTGTTTATCCCTACTGTTTTAGGCATGTCAAAAATATGCTTATCATTGCAATTTTTAAAAAGTTGTTATTCTAATATTAATTTACATTGTAATCCAGCACGGCAAAGCAAAACACACCTGACTTATTATTGTAGTCGGGTGTGTCTATTTTTTTTGTATGTTTCATGTCAAATCTTTATCTTTTATGTTTTGTCTGCACTGCTCTACTGTCTGCTTATACTCATCGTATGTTATAAATAAGTTCATAAGCTTTAAAAGTGAAGTTGTTGATAATCTGATTGGCAAATCGAGAGCTTTTAAAAGCTCTGTGCGAAGAGTTTTACTATCTGCCCCACCCGAAACTCCATCTTCATAGAAATCAGTACTTGTTATCCTCCTGCTGGGCTCTGTTGTTTGTGTACATGTTACGCCTGCCTTTTCAAGTGCATCGATTATAACTTGAGTTGGCACTCCCTCAATTCCGAGTTTCCCCTCTTTTGAAGGCTTGTCTTTACGCTTTTCTTTGCCGAAAATATCAGGCACATAGGCGTGAGTAACATTCTCTGGCGGAAGACTTCCACCAATAAATGAACGAATTTTAAAGCCGGCAGAGTCACTATCTGTTAAAATTACAATGCCTTTAGTTTTTGCTAAATTGCGTATTAGCTTTTGTTTTTCTTTATCTTTAAATATTGAAAAACCATCAGTTTCAATTATAATTGCATCAAGTATTGAGGATAACTTTATTTTATCATATTTTCCCTCAACTATTATTGCCTTATCAATCTTTATCATATTTTTCTCCATTTATACTCTTGCTAACTTTACCATAAGCTGTTCAAATATCACACGATTATCTTCATTTGTACTTTTAAATTTTTCATCTGCGATGCTTAAATGCTCAAGGCATTTTGAAAGCTGCTCTTTTGATATTTTTCTGCTACGCTGTGCAGCATTACGAAGTCTAAAATCACTTTTATATTGAGTTGCAAACGCCTTTTTAAGCGACGATATATCATTACCACTTTCTTGAACTACCTTTGCTCTATACATATCAACATATGCACTAATTAGTGCGCCACTTATCATAACAGGCTCTGTCTTTTGAATTAGAAGTGCATCAAGCAAAGCAAATGCACTGTCAAACGAACGCAAAAGCAGTTCATCAATCATTTTAAAAGCTGTTGCTTCAACGGTTTTCACTGCAACTTCATCAATCTTATCCTGCGTTATCTCTCCGTTTGCGAACGCACACAACTTTTCAAGTTCATTTAAAAGTGTGTTCATATCTGTTCCTACAAGTGAAATAAAATATTTTGCTTCATTTTGAGATATTGTGCAACCACGCTTTTTTGCGCCAGACACTATAAGAGCTAAAAGGTCGCTTGCGCTTCTTTTGTTAATATCTGCAACCATTCCATTCTGCTCAATCAGCTTTAATATCTCCTTAGAATTTGCCTTCTTGGTGGAAAATCCTTTAGTATCCATCCAAAAAACAAGTACACAAGTACTTGGTAAATCTGAAAGGATTTCTATTATTTTTTCCTTCTCCTCATCTTTTGCCGTATCAAAGTCATAATCATGCACAAGTACACATGAACGCTCGCACATCATAGGTAGCGCTTCAACGCAAGCTGCTATTTCATCTGCATTTGCACTTGACTCATTAAGATAATGCATATTGAAAGTTTGAAATTCTTGTGGAACAACCTTCTTTACAATCTGTTTTGCATAGTGCTGTTTTAAGTAGTGCTCGTCACCCATTATTAAATAAACAGGTGAAAAACTACCTCTTGAAATATTCTTTTTTAATCCTTGCTCATTTAATTTCACTTTGCATTTCTCCTTGCCGAAAAATCTGAGCCACCACGAGTTTTAATTTCTATTGAACTGCCACCAGTAGCCACTGCATTACCACCATTTTGATTTATAATTTGCACTGTTTCTTGTGCTCTTTCAGGTTCATCAGATATTATTATAATACCAAATTGATTATAATCCAATCCCTGCGGAACTTTTGCCCTACACACCAATACATCTGCATTCAAAAACTCCTGTGAAATTTCCCCTGTATTCAATGTTGGTATAAAAGTTATTAATATTTTAAAATCACCTATTTCAACTGTTGAAAACGATGAAAGCTCATTACTACTACAATATATTTCAACATCATTCCAAAGAGTAATGCAAGAATCCATAGCCTTAGAACTTGACTTTTCAATTTTACTTACTACAGTATAGCTTTTAAATATTCCATCTTTTGCACTGCTTTCTGTTTCATTCTCACGAGGTATAACGAGCAAATCAATCTGGTTTGAATTATTTTGAAACAACAAGTCCTCTATATTCCATTGTGCAAAGTAATCGCCGCCACAGCCAATTATTGCACTATGATTTTCTCGGCTTAAAATTACACTTGTGCCATTGCCAACATCTGCAACATCTATTTTGGTTATACCCCTGTTAATAAACTTGTCAAACAATACTGCACAAAGTAAAATATTGAGTGCCAAAAGAGTCGCTACACGCAAATTCTTTTTTATATCACCTTTTAAAATTATTGCAATAGCTATAAGCAAAAATGTTGCAATCATCCATGGAATTATATAATCATTGTGTAATGAAACATATGCAAATGGCAAATTTCCCAACATTTTAGTACACCAAAGCATAAACTTTGCAAACAAGCCACATACAAAAAATATTGGCATTTTTATAACACTAATAAACGGGATTGCAGATAGCAAAACACCAATGCCAGAAAGGAGCATTGCAAGGCCTGCAACATTAGTTATTAACAGATTTGTAATCGGTGAAACAAATGAAACCGCACCAAAGCTAAATAAAACAACAGGAAATGTAAAAATTGTTGCACTAATAGTTATTGCAGTTATTTCCACCCCTACTTTGACCAGATTTTTTAATTTTTGATTCTTTATTCCATTAGTTTTTATTTTTATCTTACTGCTAATTGGTTTTAAAAGTAAAAGTATTCCAAGAGTAGCACTAAAGGATAGTAACAGCCCTAAATTGCTTGCACAAAACGGATTGCAAACTGTGACAAATAGCGCCGCTGTTCCAAGAGAGTTTAGCGAATCAGGTTCTCTGCCCAGCAATTTACCGCTAAAGAAAACAAGCATCATTATACCCGCTCGCATAACTGACGGTGTAAAAGCCGCCAGAGCCATAAACCCAAGCACAAACAGCGATGCAGCTGCCGCAGACTTTTTACGCCTTACCCCTGCGTTTCTAAGCCCTTGATATATAAACATTGACCACATTGATGTGTGAAGTCCTGATACTGCAAACAAGTGCATTACACCAGACTCTTTAAATCTTTTGTATGCTTCATCTGATATTGAATCAGTATCACCGATTAGCATTGCTATCAAAACTGCACCCTCATCATTTGGTAAAAGTCCGCTAATCGTATCTTTTATATATTCCCTCAAGCTTATAAATATGTAGTAAAATGGTTTATCCTGTGTTTTGGTGTGCTCTATTTCTTCGGTCGTATATGCACCTATGTAAACACCCGTAGATTTATAATAAAGCTTTATGCTACTGTCATTTCCCAGCTCATATATAGTTGCATTTTTTATGCTAATGTTGTCATAATATTCTGCATCTGCAAGCTGTGTTGACGACAAACGAATTTTCATTTTATAATCCTTGCCATTAACCTTGCTGGTTTTTATTATATATCTATATGAGCCACTGTCCGTTTTGCCTTGATTTTCTAGCACTGTACCTTCAACCGATACATTCTCTCCTACAAAGGACAACTGTGGCTTATATTCATACTGCGTTTGCAAAATAAAAAGAAGGCAAGCCGACGCAACCGCCAAACATGCTGACGGTAAAACGGACGCTTGCCTTAAAGACTTTATTGATATTGCAGGAATAAACGCCAAAGCACTGATTGCAAGAAAAATGACTGCAAAGTGTTCCCCCGTTTTACCTATTATAACGAGAGTAAACAAAAAAGATATACCGATAACCGCCATCGGTCTTTTCAAAACAAATCAGCTCCACACTTTATTAAATGATATCAACCTGGAGGCCAAGTGAAATCCCTGCCACCAAGAAGATGAAAATGCAGATGTGGCACTGTTTGCCCTGCACTCTCGCCTGTGTTTGTAACTACCCTAAATCCATCGTCAAGATTAAAGTCCTTTGCAATCTTTGCTATAACTTCAAAAATATGAGAGAGCACCTGTGAATTACTATTATCAAGCTGTGCTACAGATTGAATATGTTGCTTTGGAATCACCAAAATATGAACGGGTGCTTTTGGGTCAAGGTCGTAAAATGCAAGAACTTGTTCGTCCTCATACACCTTTTTTGATGGGATTTCGCCACTTATGATTTTGCAAAAAATACAATCCATTATTGCTAAACTCCCCTTTGTGATGATTTATCTTACTTTATCATTGCGGATACTATTGATTCAACAGCAGACATAGCATCCTTTGTCTTTGATGCATCTTTGCCTCCTGCCATTGCACTGTCTGGCTTACCGCCACCACTACCATCTGCAATTTTTGCAACTTCTTTTAATATATTACCTGCATGTGCGCCCTTTGAAACTGCATCTTTTCCACAAGCACACGCAAAGTTAACTGAGCCTTTTTTTGATTGCGTACCTGCAACAACAACAACGATATCCTCACCGCTTTGCTTTGCACTGTCACATATCGTACGCAAGTCATTTGGAGCTGTGTCTTTCATAATTGCAGTTATAAGCCTAATGCCATTTAGCTCCTTAGCATTGTCAATCATGCTCTTTGCACTTATTGAGGCAAGCTCTGCGCTAAGTTGCTCTATTTGCTTTTCATTTGTTTTAAGATCTGTTACAAGAACGGACGCTCTTGATGCAAGCTCTGCTGTGTTACCAAGCTTCATAGCTTGTGCTGTTGACTTTATAAGGCTTTCTTTCTCTGTTATAAAGTCAAGCACACCAAAGCCTGTTACTGCCTCAATACGCCTTACACCAGCAGCTACAGAACTCTCGCTTATTATTTTGAAAAGACCAAGCTTACCTGTATTGTCAACATGAGTACCACCACAAAGCTCTATGGATAAATCACCTGATTTTACTACTCTTACTATATTACCGTACTTCTCACCAAACAACGCCATAGCACCCATTGCCTTTGCTTCGTCTATTGACATTTCTGTTGAAGTAACCAAAGCACCGCTGAGTATTGCTGTGTTTATCTCTCTTTCAACAAGTGCTATTTCCTGCTCAGTTAGAGCAGAAAAATGAGAGAAATCGAAGCGAACTGCACTTGCATTTACAAGCTGGCCTGCCTGTTCAACATGATTACCAAGAACCTTACGAAGTGCAGCCTGTAACAAATGAGCTGCTGTATGATTTCTCATTATCGCTTTTCTAACCTGCTCATCAACCTGTGCTTTAACGGTATCCCCAAGCTTTACTGAGCCAGTTATTATTGTACCTTCATGTAGAAAAACTCCACTTTGAGTTTTTATTGTATTATCAACTTCAAATGTAAATCCATCATTTGAAATTATACCAATATCGCCTATCTGCCCACCACTTTCAGCATAAAATGGTGTTTGGTTAAGAACGATAATGGCATCGTCACCCTGCTCTGCTGTTTCAGAACTTTCACCATTAATAATTATTGCTTCAATTTTAGCATCTGTATGAAAAGTTGTATAACCCACAAAGTCTGTTTTTTCAAGATTATCGGCAGCATTGCCTGTTCCCTTCCACGCATCTGCACCTGCATCTTTGCGAGCCAATCTCGCCCTTTGCCTTTGCTCTGAAACAAGCTGTGCAAACTTTTCCTCGTCAACTGTCATTGACTTTTCTTCCAAAATCTCTTTAGTAAGGTCAATTGGGAAACCAAATGTGTCAGACAATTTGAATGCATCTTCACCGCTCAAAACACTGCCTTGTGCATTTTTAATCATATCTGTAAGAAGTTGCATACCTGTATCTATTGTTTTTTCAAAGCTTTCTTCCTCACTTTGAATAATCTTTACTATGAAATCATGCTTTTCAACAAGATTTGGATATGCCGATGCATTCTCTTTAATTACTGTTTCGCAAACATCTGCAAGAAAAGCGTGGTTAATACCAAGAAGCCTGCCGTGCCTTGCCGCTCTTCGAAGCAAACGACGAAGAACATAACCCCTGCCCTCATTTGAAGGCATTACGCCATCACCAATCATAAAGGTTGTACTTCTTATATGGTCTGTGATAACACGAAGAGATACATCAATCTTTTCATTTACATGATATTTTACATCTGCAATTTGCATTATATGATTCATTATGTTCTGTACTGTGTCAACCTCAAAAAGGTTATCAACCCCTTGAGAAATGCAAGCAAGCCTTTCAAGCCCCATGCCTGTGTCTATGTTTGGTTTTGCAAGAGATGTGTAATTATTATTTCCGTCATTTTCAAACTGTGTAAAAACAAGGTTCCAAAACTCTACAAATCGGTCACAATCACAGCCAACTGCACAGTCGGCAGAGCCACAACCATATACCTCTCCACGGTCATAGTGTATTTCTGAACAAGGACCACAAGGACCAGCACCATGTTCCCAGAAGTTATCTTCCTTGCCAAGCCTTACCATATGGTCAGGTGATACACCGATATCTTTTGTCCAGATATCATAAGTTTCGTCATCATCCTCATAAATGCTTACAAAAAGCTTGTCCACAGGCAGTTCCATAACCTTAGTTGAGAACTCCCAAGCCCATTCTATTGCCTCATGCTTGAAATAATCACCAAAAGAAAAGTTGCCAAGCATTTCAAAGTATGTTCCGTGCCTTGCCGTTTTACCAACTCTTTCGATGTCTGGTGTGCGAATACACTTTTGGCAAGTTGTTACTCTTTGCTTTGGAGGAGTTACCTCCCCTGTGAAATATTTTTTCATAGGTGCCATGCCAGAATTTATAAGAAGCAAGCTTTTATCCCCTTGAGGAACAAGTGAAAAACTAGGCAAACGAAGATGCCCTTTGCTTTCAAAAAAGCTTAAATATTTTTCTCTAATTTCGTTAAGTCCTGTCCATTCCATACGATAACTCTCCCTATTGTGTGGGCATATTTTTTTACAATATAAGTGTGGCAAAAGAACACTTCACCACACTTAAAGTTTATTTGATAATTTTACTATTATATTACATATTTGTCAACCATTTAGCACTGTTACATTCTCTGCAATTTCCTTGAACACAGGTGCACAATCAGCACTTCCACTAGTTCCTTTTTCCTTCATAACTGCAATAGCATATTTGGGTGTTTCGGCTGGAAAAAATCCAACAAACCACGAGTGGCAAATCTCCACACCATTATCATGCCACCCACTTTGTGCTGTGGCTGTTTTTCCGCAAGCAGTTGTATTTATAGGTTTAGCTTTTTCATTTTCATCTACAACCGTTTTAAGCATAGTTTTTACCTGCTGTGCAGTGCTTTTTGACATTACAAATGTTTTTTCACTTGTTTTATGTTGCTCGGTAATTTTGCCATTTTTATCAACCATTCCTTTTATCAAAAAAGGTTCTGTATAGTATCCATCTGCCGCTATAGATGCAAATGCCGATGCCATTTGAAGAGGAGTTGCAAGAAGTTCACCTTGTCCAAACCCAAAATTTGCTATTGCTGCTTCTGAATTAAGGCTAGAAATAGATGGCAAATTTCCGCTTGCTGTTTCTATTCCGTTGGCAAGCTCAATTTTCTTGGACAGCCCCATATTTTTTGCCATCTCCAAAAGTGGCTGCATATCAATGCTGTTTGCTATTTGTATAAAATAGGTGTTACAAGACATTGAAAGTGCCTGTGTCATATTAATTTCTCCATGTGCATTATTGTTATAACAATTAAATGTTACTCCGCTTCGCTCTGTACTTCCTGTGCAATTGTATATTGTATCGGGAGAAATATTGTTGTTTTCTATTGCTGATGACGCAACAATCACCTTAAAAGATGAGCCAACGGTATAATGATTTATACATCTATTTATAAACGGTGAGCTTGTATCGTTAATACTTTTGCCGAGATTGTTCGGGTCAAAGTTTGGCCTGCTAGCCATAGCTTTTATTTCACCCGTACCAACTTCAACAACAACAGCACATCCACTGTCTATCCCATTATTATCGAGTGCATCTTCAGCTATTTTTTGGATTTCTGAATCCAGCGTTAACATTACTCCCTGCTGTGTGTTATATTCGCTATTACGAACCTCTATATC
>RZYX01000205.1 GCA_009930155.1 Clostridia bacterium
ATTCAAGGGACAGGCAACTATACAGGAACATACACAATTTACTTTAACATAGCAAAATTACAAATAAATTCGAGCAACCTTTCTGTCACATATGCTCAAAGCAAATATTATTATACAGGTTTTGAAATTGAGCCTAATATTTCCGAATTAAAATATTTGTATACAGTCAGCGAAGCAAGTTCTTACTATCTTGTCATTAGGTCAAATCATTACACAGTCACTGGCTATGACAATAACACAAACGCAGGCTTAGGGATAATTTATTTGTCGTTTAACATAACAGGTGGAAATTATAGTGGCAGTGCCTCAATATATTTCACAATTTCACCTCAACTTCTCACTTCGGATAAATTTATTGTAAGTGAAAATGCTTCAATTGTGGGGCAGTTGCCAACAAACACAATTTCTTCAAGCGTCTATTCGGGGAATGCCATAACAAAAACTCTCTATTTCCACTTAATAACTGGTGTGGACGGAAATGGAGTGGTAACCTCATCTCAACTTTTACAACTAACAAACGATTATACAATTGCTTATGCAAACAATCTTAATGTGGGCACGGCGTCAATTACGGTCACAGGTGCTGGGAATTTTGACTCAAATTCCTCAATTGTTGTTACTTTTAGGATAACGGCCATGAGCATTCTTCAAGCAATTGAAAGCGGGCTTCTCAGAGTTTCAAGCACAACTTCGTCGCCTGATGATATTAGTGTGACTTTAACAACACTTATGATTTTAGCCACAAAATATCTTCAAAATGAGAGTTACACAAGGACAGATGTCACTCCAAATTTGACCATTTTCTCCACAACAAGCAATAAGAATTTGGTTAGATTGCAAGATTATATGCTCGAATTGGTGAGAGGTGACGGCACAACATACGGCGACAACAAGAGTGTCGGCACAAATAATCAACTCAAAATTAAAGGAATGGGCAATTTTAATGAATATTGCATTGTCTATTATGACATCGTAGCAAGAAGTCTTAAAACTCTGTCAAGTTCCATTTCAGTAATCAGCGATAAGGAATATACAGGTTCAGCAATTTTTCCAACTGCGAATATTTCGATTACAGACGGAACTTATAGGTTAGTTTTAAACAGAGATTACACAATAAGCTACTCCAACAACACAGAGTGTGGCACAGCAAGTTTTGTCCTTAATGGAATTGGCAACTATAGAAGTGATGTAACAAGCACTTTTAAGATTGTCGAGAGGAATATTGCCACTCATTATAATGAATTTGTATTTTCTGCCTTAGAGAAATCATACACAGGTTCTGCAATAATTCTTTCTGGAGATGATATAACCTATCGTTTCACTTTAAAAGATGAAATTCTCGAATATCTGGAAGATTTCACAATTGTTGAAGGTAGTTTTTCAAACAACACAAATGCAGGCATAGCGTCGCTTACTATTCAAGGAAATGGCAACTTCACTGGAGTCTACACATATTTCTTCACAATCATTCCTCAGTCATATGACATTTCAACTTGGACAATTGATTTGAGTAATGGTGGAAACCAACCAATAGCACAAGTGGGAGGAATTTATATATACAGATTTACAAAGGATTTTGTAACTCCAAAACCTGTGATTAAAGATGCTTACGGAAACATAGTGCCAGAGAATAACTACACATTGGTGTATTACAGGAATCAGGGAATTTCGCATTCCTATAACACCTCAACGAGCCAATGGGTCACAGACAAGACAGATATCGAACTTCCAATGATTGGCATAGTGTTAAGCGGAAATTATTCTGGCGAAACTTCGAGGAATTTTGGCATCGGAAAGATTGAGATTAGTATTAGTGACCTTAACATAAATTTCTGGGAAACGATTTATTATAACGGAAGCGAAATGATGATTTCTCCGGAAGATTTAGTCATAAAACTTAAAGAAACAAACTATTCTTCAGAATATATTTTTACAATAAGTGATTTTGAAAACCTAATAAATGGCTATTTCCAAAATTCTCTTCTTCAAAGTGATGATATTTCTACAAATAATACAGACGCAGGAACAGGTTCCATAATAGTTAATTTTGGAGGGACAAACAATACCTACAGCGGAACAATCATCATTGACTACACGATAAATAGAACAGAACTAACTTCAAGCAGGCTTAATTTTGCTCAAAGTTTAACAAACAGCGAAGTTTTCACAGGCTTGGCAATCACAAAAGACTTCACAAGCAAAATTACAATTGGAGAGATTGAAAAGATATTGGTGCTGGGAACTGACTTTACAATTGCACCATATTCAGCAAATGTTGATGTTGGCATTGTAACAATAACAATCTCGGGCATCGGCAACTTCACAGGAACGAAAGACATTCAGTTCACAATTGTTTCTCGCTCTCTTTCAAGCACAACGGGCGGGGTTGAAGATTTTGTTATTTCTGACATCTCAGACAAGACATATAATTATAAAAGTGCAATTAATGTGGAATCGTCGATTATCATAACATATGACAACGGGACGACAACACAGACTCTTGTTAATGGTGTGGATTTTGTTGTTGATAATTTTTGTTTCGGAAGTCCTTCTACATTTACCGATTTGTCGTATAATCAAGATTCAATTTCGGAACGAACCTGGATTTTTAACAATACCGACACATTATACTCCGAATTACCTCAATATACTTTTCCTGATATTGGAATAAACT
>RZYX01000206.1 GCA_009930155.1 Clostridia bacterium
TTCGCCTTGGTCACCTTTTTCGCCTTGGTCACCTTTTTCGCCTTGGTCACCTTTTTCGCCTTGGTCACCTTTTTCGCCTTGAGCTTTGATACCAGTATCGGTTGTTCCTATGAACCAATTTCCGTTAGATCCAATGGAAGGCACAGTCGCAACAGCTTTAACAGGCTGACCACTAACAAGAACCCTTTCAGGAGTGCCTCCTGAAGTAGTAATTACTGTCCAGTATCCATCGTCGTCTATACCAATGACTGGAGTAAAGCCAGTAGCACCAGTAGCACCAGTAGCACCATGATTTATGGTAATTGTAGTATTATCAGAGAAAGTTATTAGATAACCATCTGAAAGAGAGGCAACTGTCTTGATTAGCTTACCTGAAGCAATAGCTTGGTTCAAAGCAGCAACGGCTGTTTTATTCTCGTCAATCTGTCTCTGAAGATCGTCTATATCATCAGAATAGTCCTTTTGGCAGGATCCCAACGAGATCATGAGTGTGCAAATAAGCACACAAATACCGAAGAATGTGAATTTTCTTTTCATTTTAAAATTTTAGTTAAAAATACTTTGGTTAAACAAAATTGATTGGCAAATATAGGTATTAAGTTTTAATATACAAGACTTTCATCCTGTGGAAAATTGTTAGGTTTTCAATAATTGTTTGCAATGACATAAAAATGCCCGTACAAATATATATAATAATCTTTCACTTCCAACAAGAAGACAGAAAAATATATTAATAGATTATTGATTTAGTAACAATTGTGTGGGTCACAGGGGTCTTTTACATTTCATGACCCTGGATTTAAATCTTTGAGGAATAGGTACTTTCATTATATTGTAGCAGGGAATTGAAAGCACACCACCTAAATTTGCAACACCTCCTTGTTAAATGTTAAAGTTTTTCATAGTTTGTCAACACAAATATAATCAATTATACCAAACCTGGTAGTTTTTTTTGAAATTGTTTTACACAATTGTTTGTGTCGTCAAATAAGTTATGTATTTTTACAGTAAAACTATAAATTAGCATAATATGGGAGATGTTTTTATTAATCGAAGTTTGGTTAAAACTGCACGTGAGGCTTTTAAGTATTTCCCTGTTTTAACTATTACAGGACCTCGTCAATCCGGAAAAACAACCATGATCAAGAGCGAATTCACCCATTTGCCATACTTTTCAATGGAAGATATTGACATTAGAAGATTTGCGATGAATGATCCGAGAGGTTTTCTTAACCAACATCCTAAAGGTATGATTCTGGATGAGGTGCAAAACACTCCGGAGCTTTTATCATATATTCAGGGGCTTGTCGATGAGGACTCCTCTAAAAGATATATACTTTCAGGCAGCTCACAATTTTCTGTGATAAAGCAGATAACTCAATCTCTTGCCGGTAGAACGGCAATGCTGGAGTTATTACCACTTTCATATCAGGAGATAAAATCCGAAGCGGATAAAAAATCATTGGATAATATATTGTATTCCGGATTTTATCCGGCTATTTATGCGGGCAAAAATATTCCGAAATTGCTCTATCCGTCATATACCAAAACATACCTGGAGCGTGATGTGAGAGATTTGTTGAATGTTAAAGATATCATGCTGTTTCAGAAATTTATGAGACTTTGTGCCGGAAGGATAGGCAGTTTGTTCGTTGCATCCGATCTTGCAAGTGAATTGGGAGTGACTGTTAATACAATCAAATCGTGGCTTTCGGTCCTGCAGGCATCTTATATTATTACGATGTTGCCCCCGTGGTTAGAAAATACCACAAAACGTCTTGTAAAAACTCCAAAACTTTATTTCTGTGACACAGGGTTGGCTAGCTATCTACTTGACATAGAAAATGAAAAACTACTAATGCGAGATAAGATGCGAGGCCATTTGTTTGAGAATTTTATAATTACTGAGGCTTTGAAATTCCGCTACAATCAGGGAAAGGAGAGTAATCTCTATTTTGTTCGCGATTCAAACGGTAATGAGGTTGATTTGATTCTTAAACATGGCGATTCGTTCAAGTGTATAGAGGTTAAATCCTCACAAACCTATAATTCTGAGTTCGAAAAAGGTCTAAAGTCAGTCGACTCCATATTAGGCGACAGAATAACAGACAAAGCTATAATATATGCAGGAGATTATGAAAACACAGAGGGGAAAATAAAACTAATAAATTACAAAAATATTTCGGATTGGATTTTCAACTGAATCCCGGATTAATTTCTGCTCAAGCAAGCTTTGGCATAGCATAGCATAGATGATATTCTAAAAGCAGAACAAACCAAACAGCGTAAACGTGGACGAATAAATGAATAATATATCTGTAATAGTAGTTTTTATAGCCGATAGACTTGTGGGGCGAATGGCTACCATACCACAACTATCAACGGAAAAGGAGAACCTACACTTGCCGATGTACTTGCTTTGGCAACAGAAGTAGGGTTATCTAAGCAGTCTGCAATCCATATAATCGAAGAGCTAAAAGAAAAATGCAACAAAAAGAAGATGTTGAAATTCAAGTTGCAATAATTGAATAGAGCAACTTGGCTTCTTTGGCACTCTAGATTCCCAAATCTTTATATATCAATATTTTCGTTTAATTTTTACCACCGTAAAAAATAATGTGTAGAACGAGAATAATTGGCATAAACTTATTATCTTTGCAACAGCGGTAAAAT
>RZYX01000207.1 GCA_009930155.1 Clostridia bacterium
TCTTTAAACTCTTGTGTATATTTATGAGCTTTGTTGACCATCTTATGAATCCTTCCTTATTATGTAGAAATCTTATCATTTCTATGTCCCAATAAGTGTTGACAGATCAAAATAGATATTTGTTACATATAGGTAAAATAAATTTTTACAATTGATAATAAATACTTACTTTAAATTAAAATTTATTTTACTTTAGTTACCATAAGTAGTATCTCAATATTAAAGGATGGTAATGAAAAAGGTAATGAGCTTCATAGCTTCTACTTTGATGGTTGTTGGGTTGTTAAGTACATCTGCGTTAGCAGATGCAGCAAAGGGTCAGAAGTATTATTTAAAATACATGAAAAAAGACTCTGGTCTAAATGGCGCTAAATTCGCAGTAGAACATACGCAAGCAGAATGGAAAGCTCTTTTTGATGGGAAGGCTGAGAAGTTTGTTGCAGAATATTCTAAAAAGTATCCTGGGTTAGAAGGGTTTTTAAAAGGGGATAAATTTGAAAAGTTTATGCCTGATATTAGAGATTTCTGTATAGAGTTTGCTAGTGACAGTGGCAATGTGCCTGCTTGCTAAATAGTTAAATATTTTTTACTAATTAAAGGTTAATGATAAAAAAAATTATTCTTCCACTTTGTTTGGCACTTTCTTATGTGTCTGGTGCCGATGATTCACTGCGACAAGAAATAGAAGCATTAAAAGCACAGATGGTTGAACTTAAAAACGCTCAGTCAAAAATTAATATTGATGCGCTTAAAGCTCAAATATCTGAAGTTAAGGCACATGATGCCAATGATAATATTAAGTGGAGTGTGGATTTACGTACCTCTTATGATGCAGTTGACTACAAAGTTAATAAATCAGCCAATATGATGGGTGCTGTTGCTCAAGATGAACGTAATGGTATTTGGACTAATAAACTGATTCTTGGTATGGCAGCGCAACCTGCGGATAATTTAGTCTTTAAAGGATCATTAGGTGTTTATTCAATGTTTGGTAATAACAGTTCAACAGGAATGAATCCATACTCAAATATGAATTGGTACTCTTCTGAGTCTCCTGATGATAATACTATTAGACTTCGTGAAGCGTATTTCTTATATTTTGGAAATATGGGTGATATTCCTTATACGGCTAGTTTTGGTCGTCGTCCATCTGTTGATGGTTTCTTGACCAATCTTAGAGCAGACAATGAAAATCCAGCGTCACCGATTGGTCATAACATTAATATGGAATTTGATGGTGCAAGCTTTAAATTTGATTTGGACAAACTCACAGGTGTTTCTGGCATGTATGTAAAGCTTTGTTTGGGTCGAGGAAATTCAAATGCGGATGCAAAGTATCCTACATTTACAGGCTATCCAATTATGGGTGGTATTATGCCGAGTGCAACACAAACACCTTATGCTAAAACAGATACGGATTCTGCCAATATGGATTTAGCAGGGCTTATTTTCCAAATTTATGATAATGGTCAGTATAAGATCATGGCGAATGTCTTTAAAGGCTGGAATATGATGGGTGCTGACTTTAGTTATTATAATGACACGAATGGAAGTGCTGGTTATAATGTGAGTATGACAGATGTAGGAGATTTAACAGGTGGTGCACTTGCCTTACAAGTCAATGGTATTGGTGATGGGATTAGCGATTTTCTTGATGATTCTATTTTCTTTGCATCCTATGCCTTTAGCAGAACCGATCCTAAAGGAAAACACTCTGTATTTGTTGACAACATGGGTAAGCTTGGTACAACAGAAGAGATGTTAGGCTCTGCTGATTCTGAGACAGGTTTCTCCATCTATACTGGTATTCAGATTCCAAGCTTCTTTGAGGGGCATCGACTGGGCTTAGAGTATAACCATGGTAGTAAATACTGGAGAAGCTTTACCTATGGCGAGGATACCCTTGTTGGCTCCAAACTAGCTGCTCGTGGTGATGCATATGAAATTTATTATACTTTACCACTTGTGGGTAAAAACTTGACTGCACAGTTGAGTTACTTGTATATTGATTATGACTACACAGGTAGTGATATGTTCTTTGGTTCTACAGGAACACCTCAAGATGTGGATAAAACAGCAGGTGCAGTGAAGTCAGCTCAAAATGTACGCGCTTCATTGAGATATCGTTACTAAAAACAGATGTAATGAAAAGCTAACGAACAGTAAAAGTATGCTAGGCTATCTTTATTAACGTTGGGTAAGGAGTATTTATGCGGTACTTTTTGATTGTTTTTGTGATGCTTTTCATTGCAGGTTGTTCGAAAATCAGTAAAGAGAATTATGATAAAATTGACGTAGGCATGAGTTTTAAAGAGGTTAATGCCATTTTAGGAAAAGCCAATACGTGTGATGCTCTGATTGGAATGAGCGATTGTACGTGGGGTGATGAAAAGCAGTATATTAAAATTAAATTTGTTGCGGATAAAGTCATGCTTATTCACTCCAAAGGATTAGAATAAGCATCTTTTATAGGTGTAAAGTGTTTTTACATGTAAGGATGAATTCTTACATGTAAAAGCTTATTTTTCATCTTTTTTTATAGCTTCTTTAGCGCCTTTTACGGCACCATCTACCATATTTTTAGCAACTTCCCATGCACGAAATCCTAGTTTTTTTGCCTCTTTTGCAAGATGTTTTGCCTTATCACTTTCA
>RZYX01000007.1 GCA_009930155.1 Clostridia bacterium
GTGTTTCCTTCTGCAATAACCTGAAACGGCGCTTCAGAATTATCAATGATCATCCAAAAATCAGACAACGGGAAAAAATGTTTATACAAAGTTAGGATTCAATTTTCTTGATGAAATGAAAAAAATATCCGGGTTTTTAGAGATTACTATTTTTGCAGGGAGTATTTTTTTTTAAACTTTAATACTATGGAAACAGTTCTCATTCAAATAATATCAACCATTTTTATTGTTATGCTGATTTTATGTATCGCATTAAGTTTTATCCTAAGTAATATTTTCACAAAAACTACAGAAAAAGAGCTTAACAAAATTTCTACAATTAACGCTAATACGACAAAAGAATATATCATGACTATGCAGACATTCTCAACTGCTATTGCTAACGAAGTTGCTCGTTATCGCACACTTGACACTCAAACAGCAGACCAACTAATTCGCAATTGTTTGGAAGGTGTGCTAAAAGACGAGAAAATTTTTTCTGCATACTTTGCGTTTGAACCAAACAAGTATTTCCCAGAAACACCAGATGGGCTCTCATACTATGTATACCGTGACGGTAGCAATACCGGTATAGATGTGTTCAATGACTATGCATCTTATTCTACTGGTGACTACTATGCAACCTCAAAAAAGCTTATGGCTCCTCATATTACAGAACCATATTCATGGGAACTCACAACAGGTGAAACTGTATGGTTAATTTCATTAAGTAGCCCTATAATAGATGAAAATGGAGTTTTTCTTGGCGTAGCTAACTGTGATATTTTACTTGACACTTTAAAAAATCTTAATTTTGAAACTGGTGGTTATAAAACATCTTCAAGTTGTATTCTAACAGAAGAAGGTAATTATATTGCTGACTCAAGCACACCTGAAAATGTTGGTACAGCATATAAGGCAACCACTGAAAGTGAAAAAGAGATTTTAGCAGCAGCAAAAAATAAAACTTCTGTCATAGTAAAAGACGTTGATAAAACCAATGGAAATGCAAAAAACTGGATAATACAAACCCCTATAAAAATAGATGGTATTGAAAAGACATGGTCAAGTGCTTTTAAAGTTGATAAATCAGAAGCTTTTTCTTCTGTATACGATACTATTTTAATCGTCTCTCTTATTGCATTCGCTGGCATAATTATTCTTGCAATATTCTGTTATACAAATCTCAAAAAGTCTCTCTCCCCTATCAATGGACTTGTCGTAAAGGTTCAAGCCTTAGGTGAAGGAAAACTTTCGACTGAAAAATCCGCAAGTTATTCTAACGATGAAATAGGCCGACTTTCAGAAATTTATGAAAACACATCTGTTACATTAAATAGCTATATTGGAGAAATTTCTGAAATCTTAACTCAAATATCTTCTGGAAACCTCAATCTTTCTGTAGACAGAGATTATATCGGTGACTTTGATACAATCAAGAATAATTTAAACGAAATAATTCTTTCATTGAATTCCATGTTCTCCGAAATGAATATATCTGCCGAACAAGTATATGAGGGTGCAATGCAAGTTTCTAGTGCAGCACAATCCCTAAGTCAAGGTGCAACTGAACAAGCAAGTTCAGTTGAAGAATTATCGTCAACCGTTAGTGAAATAACAACTCATATAAAGCAAACCGCCGAAAATGCTGAAAAAGCAAAACAGATTTCAATAGATGCAAATGTTGCAACAAATCAGAGCCAGCAACAAATGGAAAAAATGATAGCTGCGATGAATGAAATCAATAACACTTCCAATGAGATTGGTAAGATTATTAAAAACATTGATGACATTGCATTTCAAACCAATATTCTTGCACTCAATGCTGCTGTTGAAGCTGCTCGTGCAGGTTCCGCTGGAAAAGGATTTGCCGTTGTTGCTGAGGAAGTTCGTAACCTTGCTGGAAAATCTGCAGAAAGTGCAAAGATAACTGCTACTTTAATAGAAAGTTCGCTTACTGCAATAAATAAGGGTTCAAAAATTGTTGCCGATACAGCTAAATCCTTAGAAGATGTTGTTATAGGTTCTAAGAATTCTGCTGAGGTTATACAATCTATTGCCGATGCAAGCGCTGAACAAGCACACTCGGTTGAGCAAGTTAATATAGGTATAGAGCAAATCTCTAATGTTGTTCAAACCAATAGTGCAACAGCAGAAGAAAGTGCAGCTGCAAGTGAAGAATTGTCTGGACAGGCTCAGATGCTGAAAGAACTAATCAATAATTTCAAACTAAAGGATACGGCTCAAACTAGTGCTACATCTGAATCATATTCTAATAGTTCGTCTTCATCTAGCTCTTATTCAGAGAATTTCAATAATAAAAATTCAAAATTCAAATCCAATACTACATTTATAGATTTATAATTAAATATAATAAACTCTTTAATTTAATATTCGTAATTGATAAAAGCTGACACCATTAAAAACAGTGCCAGCTTTTTTTATTATTTATTCAAAAAGAGTTTGTGCGATTAATTTTGCTTTTAAAACATCTGTTTTAGATAAACATTGATTGTCTGTATTTTTCGAATTAACACACCCACACAATTCAATATTAAGTACTGTAAATGAGTTCTCTGCTTGATGCTTTATTACTTCAAATCCATATTCATCGTTACTACCACAGGTCGAAAGAATTACTGCGTAGCGTTTTTTTTGTATAGGAGGCTTTTCATTTCTTGAGAAACGGGCATTGTAATAACGCTGAAATCTATCAAAAATTGCCTTAAGCGGAGCTGGATATGAAGAGTTATAAATAGGCGTTGCAAATACTATTAAATCCGCCTGTTCAAACGCTTTATAAAAATCATTCAAATCATTAAATGCACAAGCATTATTTTGCTTGCAATAGCCACAGTCAATACAGGGCTTAGCATTTAAATGATAAGCTGAAATGATTTCTACCTGAGCTATTTTTGGACACTCTTCTAAAAACGCATTTAGCAATTCTTTCGTATATCCATATTGCTTTGGAGATGAATACACAACAAGGATTTTAGCATCACTTTTCAAGCTCAATCTCGCAATATGAACAGACAAGTTGCCCATCCTCCCCTATTTTGAAAAGATTAGGCAGATATGATTCTGTAGAAGTTATACAGCGTGGATTTTTGCACCTTTCTTTATGTGTACTCTCAAGCTTTGGCGGCAATTGCCTTTTACTATCTTCCAGCATTTTAACCATAAGTGCCATTCTAGCATACATGCCATATTCTGCTTGTTCAAAATACTTTGCTCTTGGATCATCATCAACATCAACCGTTATTTCGTCAACTCTTGGAAGAGGATGTAAAATTTTAAGGCTTTGATTTGCCTTTTCAAGCTTTTTAGTGTCAAGAACATAAACACCTTTTTGTGTTTCATATTCTTCTTGAGAAGCAAAACGTTCACGCTGAATTCTTGTCATATACAAAACATCCAGTTCTGATATTCTTTCTTCTAAGCTATTTGAAAAAGAGTATTCACATCCACTTTCTTGTAACACATCAATAATATACTGTGGCGCTTGTAACTCTGGAGTTGAAATCATTATAAATTTATTTTCCTCATACTTTGAAAGGGTTTTTATGAGTGAATGAACAGTCCTACCATTTTTAATATCTCCACAAAGTCCAATTGTAAGATGGTCCAGCCTACCCTTTTCATACCACAGGGTTACTATGTCCGTAAGCGTTTGTGTTGGATGAAGATGTCCACCGTCCCCTGCATTAATTACGGGTGCTTTTGTAAACATTGATGCAGCAAAGGCACTACCCTCATACGGATTACGAATTACTATCACATCGGTATAATTACTTATTACTCGGACTGTATCTTTTAAGCTTTCTCCCTTTGCAACAGATGAATTAACAGGATTATCAAATCCAATTGCTTTTCCACCAAGACGCATCATCGCAGCCTGAAACGACATCTGTGTTCTTGTTGATGGTTCATAGAACAAAGTTGCCATAATCTTTCCGTGGCAATCATCCATGTAATTTAATGGGTTGTCCATTATTGCTCCTGCAAGTTGAATTAATTCATCTAACTCCTCTTTAGAAAGCTCTGCAAGGTCTATTAAATTATGAGCATTCATATATTTTCCCCCTAAGCTATTTTCTATAACATTTTATCAGCATAACACCAAAATTACAATAAGAACATAAAATTATACAATTCTAAATTTAACTTGAATTACTTTTATTTATTTGATATACTTTAATTTATAGTTTTTACTTATAATAGTAGTTTTTATGGAGGTGTGAGTACGCTATGCCTATTAAAATTGACAACCAATTACCAGCAAGACACAGCCTTGAGCTTGAGAGTATTTTCGTTATGTCTGAATCACGGGCAAAGTGTCAAGATATTCGTCCTCTTAAAATAGTTGTATTAAACCTCATGCCAACTAAGATTGAGACAGAAACTCAGCTTTTGCGTCTTCTTAGTAACTCACCTATTCAAATTGAAGTTGAACTTTTACAAACTGTTACTCATGATTGTAAAAATACATCTGTAGAACATATAATTAAATTTTATAAAACATTAGACGATATTCGGGATTTAAAATTTGATGGAATGGTTGTTACTGGTGCTCCTGTTGAGCTTCTTGACTTTGAGGAAGTTGACTATTGGGATGAATTATGTGAAATTTTTGAATGGGCAAAAAAAAATGTCTATTCTACGATGTTTATTTGCTGGGGTGCACAAGCAGGATTATATTATAATTACGGCATAAAAAAACAAAAACTTGAAAATAAAGTTTTTGGTATTTTCCCTCATCGATGTCTTGATATTTACCATCCTTTATTACGAGGTCTTGATGATATTTTTTATGTGCCACACTCAAGACATACTGATATTTTAAAAGAGGATATTGAAAAGGTAAGAGAATTGCAAATATTGTCGATTTCTGACATATCTGGGGTTCATATAGTTGCTGACAGAGCTTGCCGTAACTTTTATATAACAGGGCATTCAGAATATGATAGAACAACTCTTGCAAATGAATATTTTAGGGATATTAATAAAGGGCTTAAAATTGATGTTCCTTATAATTATTTCCCTGGAAATGACCCACAAAAAACCCCACCATTAATTTGGCGTTCATCTGCCAACATAATTTTTTCAAATTGGCTCAACTACTTTGTATATCAGCGTACACCATATGACCTTGAAAAACTTTAAAAAACATAGAATACTTGTATAACTTTAAATAAACAGCAGTTAATATACAAAAACAAACTTAAACCACCGCTTCATTTTCAAAAAATGAAGCGGTGGTTTTTTGTTAACTCTTATAATTAAATTTAGGATTTTAAATTTGAAAAAATTATCAAAATAAAAATATTAATTTACTCTTAAATAACTATTAGCTTTAATAACCAAATTATTATAAGTTATATCCTGCTGAGAGTAATTTACATAAATATAAGTCATATTGTTATATACTGTGCAAGTTAAGTTTTCCGCAGCAACATAATGATTTGTTATCCTTGCATCACGAATGTCCGAAAATAAATCTTCAAATGTTTTATAACCACTAACAGCCTCTGAAACCCATTGTTCATAGCATAAATTTGACTCGTCATCCTTACTAGTAGCAATCAAATCATTAAATGACATCTCAAGCGACAACATCGTACCATACTCTATACTCTTTAAAAATGCTTTCGTATAGTCATCCTCAAGGTTTACAGGTTTGCCCGAATACTCAACCATCCCATGTAAAATCATTTGAACAAACGGTACACACTCGTAGTCTTGAGATTGTTCGTATGCCGTATCCATAGGAATATCCAAAATATAGTCAACATTTTTAAGCATATAGAAATTTCCGATTTTTGCCATTGTTTTATGATTTGTTGACATATATATTACTTGTTCTGAAATAAGAGATTTCATATCTTCTCTTGTAACAAACTTATCATTAAAATCAGAATAAAGTATATATCCAGCATCATTTATACAGTATCCTGTAAATGGCATATCTTGCATTCTTTTCATAAAAGAAAGAACATTTTCCTCTATTTCTGAAGACTTCACCAAATTTCTTGATGTTGTTTTTGGCTCAAGATATTTGTAAAGAGAGTTGTCTATTTCTATCTTTATTTTATCATCTGTTATATTATTTGCTCGTGATCCACTATTCATTGTTAACATATTTACATCAAAGAATAAACCAAATTCCTGTGTAGACATATAATCATAAAGCTCTTCTAACTTTGTATTTGAACCAAGCTTACTTGAAACATCAGCATTTTTAAGATTAGACTGGTCTGTTCCACCTGACAAAGCACCGCTATAACAAAGATTAAGACTATTAATTCCTTTTGCCTTTAATAGTGCTATAATTTCCTGTGCCTGTTCAAAATTTGTTAGTTCCTGTTTTTTAAAAATACCATTTTTAGCCTCTCCAACAAGAGTTATATTTATAGGGTATGTTCCAGTTTTCTCAACTGTTTTGGTAGACAATACAGCATCTCTTATAAGTTGCTCTCTGCATACTGCAGCAACACCCGAATATGTCGCATTTGAACCCGAAAGGAAGCGATAGCATAAAGACAAATCACCTGTATAGCTTTCATTAGCAATCGTTTTTGTCTGTTTATCTTTTTTTGTAACAAGCTGTGTAGGCGTTATTGCAAAATTTGCTCCAACCGTATTGTATTCGCCTTGCTTAGCCTTTGTTGCCGATATAGTTGAAAGAGCATCTCCACTTCTAATTATTGCTCCAAATGCTCCTGTCCCACTTTTTACTCCAAATGCTGGAACAATTGCAGGATTTGCACCTTCATTTATTGCCGCATAATCTTCACCATATACTTTTAAGTTATATTCTTTTTCATCTGATGCAACTGCTGTATTTATTTTTGCACCGCAACCGTCAGGAACAAGAATAAAATCATCATTTTGCACCTCTTTAGTTGCACCAAAATATTTTAGCAGCTCAAGTGTTTCTACCTTCACAGATTTATCTTCTGTAAGCTTATTACAGTCTATGTCAACATTAAGACTGCCGTCTTTAAGAGTATACTTAACCGTAACTGACAAAGAAATATCGGGTTTATCCTTCTTTTCTGACAATGTATAGCTAACCCAAACGCCGTCTTCCTTCTTTTCATATTTAACTTTACCAAACGCCACACTATTGTCCTGCGAATTAAGATTATAAGTAGTACCCTCTTTTGATACATTGAGAGATAAAACTGATGCACTATCAACATTTTCGGTTGGCAAAGAGTACCAAGAGTTACCTGCTGAAGTTTCTTTAATAACCACTGCATAGGTCTGCTTGTCCAAATATAGCTCAATAAGCCCAGAACTACAAATAAGCTCTAAATTGTCTGAAACAACCGTACGATATTGAGAACCCGCATTGCTTGGCAACACTATTTTTCCCTCGCCCGTTTTATATGTGTATGATTCGCTTGTGGAAAAGCTGCAAGCAGAAAACGAAATAAGCATTGATACCAATAATAATACACAAGTATTTTTTTTGAAAAAAGTCATAAAAATTCTCCAATCATTAGTGATTAACGAAAATTATAATATTTTTGATTAATTTGATTAATTTGCATAACATTATAACATGTTTTATGACTTTTTCCAATATTTTAGGCTTATTGTTCACACTTGTTTTATTTGAGTTATTTACAGTAATAACAACAAATCCTCTTAACCTAACCTTGACCGAGCCTTGACCTCAACTCTTTTAGAATTGTACGCTCTTTCCTTGACACTTGAACCTGCGACATATTAAGCCTTTGTGCCGTTACTGTTTGCGTTAACCCCTGAAAATACCTAAGTTCTATTAGCCTTTTATCAGTTTCCGGCAGGTCTTCTATGACCTGTGACAAAGCTATTTTTTCTGACACTTCATCCTCAACAGATGGTGTTGGAATTTCGAGCTGTTTTGATTCTTCTTCCTGCTGTGTTAGCGACACTGTTGGCATTGCTGCTATTAACAGCTCTGCCGTTTCCGCTATGTCTATTCCTAATCTTTGCGCAAGTTCACTAATTGTCGGCTCTCTGTCTAACTGCACTACCATTTTTTCTTTTTCTCTCATGGCATAGCGAGCTTTCTCTTTTAACGCTCTGCCGATTTTAACGCTACCAGAATCCCTGAAAATCCTTTTGATTTCTCCCAAAATTACCGGCACAGCATATGTTGAAAAAGCAAATCCAAGCTCTGGTTTAAACCCATCAGCCGCCTTTATTAGCCCCACACAACCAGCTTGAAACAAATCGTCATATTCTGTTCCCTTGCCCCTAAATCTGTTTGCACAAGCATGAACTAAGCCGATGTTTCCACTTATCAATGCGTCCCTTTCGGCTTTTTCTTTAATCATCCTTGCACCTTCCACAAATTTGCTTTGTAAGAGTTACTGTTGTGCCGCTTCCGACATTTGAACGAACAAAGATTTTATCCATAAAACTTTCCATTACTACAAAACCAAGCCCTGACCTTTCACCCCCCTTTGTTGTATACAAAGGTTCTCTTGCCTGCTTTACATTTTCTATTCCACAACCTCTATCCCTAATTTTTATTTTTATTATTTGATCATCATATATGCCCGCCGTTATGTAAATTTTCCCAACTTGTTTTTCATAGGCATGCACTATGCAATTTGTAACCGCTTCACTGACTGCTGTTTTTATATCGTTTAGCTCTTCTACTGTGGGGTCAAGCTGTGCTACAAAGGCAGCAACAGCAACTCTTGAAAATCCTTCGTTTATTGAACGACTTTCTATAACCATTTTCATTTCATTTATTGGCGCGCTCATTTTTATTCCTCCTCTGTAATTTTTATTTTTGCAAGTTTTTGAATTCCTGAAATTTTTAAAATTTTATTAATAGCTGGTGGAGGATTGTCCACTTCTAATTCTCCCCCAATTAATTGCATTGTATTGTAACGACCCATAATAAGACCTATTCCCGAGCTGTCCATAAAACTCACTTGTGAAAAATCTATTTTTAGCAACTTTGGTCGCAATCTCTCCACACTTTCATCTATACTTTTTCTAATTACACCCGCATTGTGATGGTCAAGTTCTCCTTGTATTATCGCTTTTACTTCATCTTTTGATGTTTCTATTATTACTGGCATATTTTTACCTCCTTTTAACTATTGTTTCCTTGTTTTTCCATAATATATAAAAAAATAAACCCTCATCCATAAAGGATAAGGGCTTTTGTTTAAAAAATTTGTCTTATTATGAAGTGCAAAAAATTATTTTATTTTTGCTCCTCATTTTCTTTTGTTTCCACTTTCTCATCATTCATATTAGCATATCGTTTTATCTTTGCAGTAGTTGTTTTTATAAACTCTGTATCTCTAATGTTAAACTTCTTTATATTTTTATAAGATGGAAGTTTTTTATTAACATCTTTAACAGCATCATTAATTGCCTTTGTTATATCCTCTACATTTGCTTCTTTAAGCTTAAACTTCTCCATAATTGCATTAACATCAGGAAAAATCTTTGCTTCTACAACTGTTTCATCTTTATCATCACTACCAAAAACCATAGCTTCTGCAATAAGTGGATTATTGTTTAGATGATACTCGACTTCTTCAGGATATATATTTTTACCGTTCTTAGTAACAATAACATTTTTAATTCGACCCATAATACGCAATATGCCTTCTTCATCCTTAGAACCTAAATCACCTGTGCGAAACCAACCATCTTCAGTAATAACTTCTTCAGTTGATTTTTCATCTTTATAGTATCCAAGCATTACGCCTGGACCCTTTATACATATCTCACCAATGCCTTTTGAATCTGGATTGATTATTTTAATGTCAACACCTGGAAGTGACTTGCCAACAGTGTCTGCGGTAAGTAGTTCATCATTGTTGCCCGAAACAAGAGGTGCACACTCTGTTAAACCATATCCAACATAAATTGGAACACCAAAAGATTTAAAGTCGGAAACAACATCAGGCCTTATTGCAGCTGCTCCTACAATTCCAAGCCTTAGCTTGCCACCAAAATTTTTAATAATTTCTCCAAAAACTTTATCATTAAGACTAACACCAAATGCGGTACCAACATTAGTTATCGCTTTTCCAAGAGAAAACGCAAGCTTTCCACCACGCTTTTCTGATGCTGCTTTCATAATTCTCGCATGGATTTTTTCAAACATCAAAGGTACACTAACAAAAACAGTTGGCTCAAACTCCTGCATATTTTTCATAAGCTTTAAAAGCCCTTCACAAAAAGCTATAGTTGCTCCATTATAAAGAGGCAATAAAAACCCAAGTGTACATTCATAAGTATGATGAATAGGCAATACAGACAAAAACCTGTCACCAGGTCCCGAATAAACCACACTACTGGTTGCCATAACTACAAAACAAATATTAGTGTGACTGAGCATTACACCCTTTGCAAGACCTGTTGTTCCTGAAGTAAACAAAAGTGATGTGAGAGCATCTGGATCAATTTCTGAATTGATATATTCATTTGCTCCACTTTCAAGTAATCCTTTACCTCGTCTAATAATCTTGTCATAAGATAGGATATCGCCCTCATCATCTTCGATATCAAATAAGACTATTTTAAGTTTTGAGTCAAATTCACCTATATGTTCTTGAATTTTCTTATAAGATGCCTTATCAATCAAAAGAAGACTTGCTTCTGAAACAGAAATAATGGTTGCAATATCTGCAAATAAAAGCTCTTTGTCTATAGGTACAATTACACCAAGACCGCTTGTTACTGCAAGATAAGACACAGCCCACTTGTAAGAGTTTTTGCCCATAACGGCTACCTTTTCGCCTTTAAAACCCATTGACCACAAAGCGGTTCCCAGTGCTCTAATATCAGCTTGCAATTGCTTATAAGTAACATTGTAATATTCACCTTGAGAATTTTTAAGCATATATGCTGTTTGATCACCAAACAGCTCTACACTTTGGTTAATAAGGTCACGAAAATCCCTTATCTTTCTCACATCATAAAGCGCACCATTATTGTCCATATTGTCCATATTGTCCTCCAAAGTATACAATTTATAGTATTTATATATCAAGAAATAGTTATAATTAAACTCATAATACAGCAGAGATATGTTTGATATTATTACAAACAAATAAATTTATATGATTTCTATTAATAAACCCTTTGCAAATAACACAAGTTATTTATCGTGGTTTATATTGCATTCAATCATTGCAATATTTTTTTGCTCATATAGCTCGTATAAATATAAAAAGACAAATATAAAATTAAATGTATAATTTTATATAATAAATCATTAAACTTTGAAGGATTTATTATACCAATTTTAAAACTATATCATATTATATAGTACATCATAAATCACTTTGAAAACAAACATTTTAAGTCTTGTCCAAATTAAAATTAAATAATATATTCAAAGAAATTCACTGGTTTATTAACAACCAAATTAGAACATTTTAATTTGTTACTAATACTTTAAATCTTATATTTTTTATTTTATAAATATCTATATAGTTTATGGATGTCCTTTGAAAATATTAATGATAAACAGTATACCATAATATAGCAATTCATTCAAACAAAAAATACTTACTGTATAACATTCGTATAAACACACATAATAACACATGGAGGTGTATCAACTTGAATGAAAAACAAAACAACCCAAAACCAAAAAAGCATCCTATTACAGGCGCTTTCATTACTCAGCCAATAAGCCAAGCTGACAGCCGTGATCCAGACTCTCGAGTAGCGTTGCCCGATGACCCAAATGTTTCTATGAATCGTGATTGGAGTATTGAAAACAAAAAGTGAAAATTAAGACAAAAAGCTCCGACTTTTTTGATTATCAAGAAATTTAAAATAATCAAAAAAGTTGGAGCTTGAATTTTACCAAGAATGAATTAGCTGTGGATTTTCAAATATGTAATCAAGTCTTTTTATAAATGGAACTATATCCCCAAAATCAAGAGCACGATGATCAAAAGCTATTGTAATTGGCATAATTTTACGAATGCCAATCTGTTTATTTTCATCATTATCAGTATATACACCAGGTTGTTCTTGCACAGAATTAATAGCTATAGCAACAAGTTGTGGAGGAATAACCTCAAGCATATTCATCTCGCCTCTTAGACCTTTATAAAGTGAACCTACATTTGTAATTGTTATTGTACCCTGCTCTATATCAGACTTTGTTAACTTTTGATTTAATGGTATTTTGTTATATTCCAACTTTTCCTTACCACTTAAAGTTTTAACTTTGTTCTTTCCTGTTTTTGAACCTATAAGGCGTGACAATGTTTTTATAACCTGCCCTTTTTTAAGTGCCGAAATAGTATTGTCTAATGACACTTCAAACATAACCTCATTAAGGTTTGTTTTTTCTATTCTATTTGCAACATCTTCTATATAATTCGACATTTCATCCAAAGTCTTATTTTCAAAGTTTTTTAGATTTATAGTCATCATTTCCCCTGTTGGAAGCACCCATGGCATTGATATATTTATATCCTCTATCTGCCTTACGCTACCTCTTACAAGGTGCCTTTTAAAATCTATATGGCTATTTATCTGTGGTGCGGCTTTTATACCTTCTATCATAACTTTTAACATAAGAGTATTTATTGTTATTTTCTTTTCTTTTTTAATTTCACTTTTAAGTATTGCATATTCTTCAATAAAATTCGTTACATCAGGTTTATATGTATATACTGCATGAGGAATTGTTTCCCACGATTCAGTTGTCATATTTGCCACTATTTTTCTTTGGATTCCAAATTCTGTTGTTTTTGTTGTTTTGAGCCCTTTTATTTCATTATTCACAAACGCACTTCCTTTACAAATATATTAGTTTAATATGTAAAGCATTACAGCAGCACATTAAACTAATATATTACTTCTACTTATATTTATTTGCCATCATTTTTGCAGCCTTATAAATATCACCACAACCAAGGGTAATTATCAAATCGCCCTTTTTAGCGTTTTGGGTTACATAATCCACAACTTCATCAAATGTATTAAACCAAACGCTACCTGGAATCTTATCTGCCAAATCCTGAGTTTTAATTCCATATGTGTTAACTTCCCTTGAGCCCATTATTTCTGTAAGAACTGCATGGTCAGGAATTTGTAAAACATCTGCAAAATCATCAAGAAGCATTGATGTTCTTGAAAAAGTAAATGGCTGAAAGACCGCCCAAACCTCATTATAATCCATTTTAATTACAGCGTTTAAAGTTGCTTTAAGCTCTGCTGGATGATGAGCGTAATCATCTGCAATCGTTATGCCATTAAATTCACCAATAATTTCAAACCGTCTACCCGCTCCCTTAAATTGTTCAAGAGCAGTTGAAATACAATTGAATTCTGCGCCCACATCAATCGCCGCTACTATTGCCGCAAGTGCATTTAAAACATTATGTTCACCAGGAACATTAAGTTTTATGTTACCAAGTAATTCTTCCTTATGATAAACATCAAACTGTGGAAATGCCCCACGATTAAACTTTATGTTTTTTGCAATATAATCATTTTTATCATCAAAACCAAATGTTATTATCTGCTTATCAGTTATATCTTTAATTGCTTGCATTGTTTTAGTATCATCACCATTTGCAATTATAAGCCTTGTTGCAAGATTTGCAAACTTTGTGAATGATGCTATTAAATTGTCAACCGTTTTAAAATAGTCAAGATGATCCTCATCAATATTAAGAATTATAGCAACATCAGGTGACAAATCAAGAAAAGTATTAACAAACTCGCAGGCCTCGCAAACCATTATTTCACTCTTACCTGCCCTACCATGGCTATCTATAAGAGGAAGCTTACCTCCAATTACTGCAGTTGGGTCAATATTGGCAGTAATAAGTATTTGGGTTAGCATTGAGGTTGCTGTTGTTTTACCATGTGTTCCGCAAACACCAATACAGTTGTTATACATCCTTGTGATTGAGCCAAAAAGTTTTGAGCGTTCAAACGTTGGAATTCCTGATTGCTTTGCCGCTACAAGTTCAGGATTATCCTGTAAAAGTGCCGCAGTATAAACAATCATTTCTGAACCAACAATGTTTTCTGCCTTTTGACCAATCGTTATTTTGGCTCCAATCGAACGCAACTTGTCGATATTATCGCCTTCATTATTATCCGAACCTGTTATCTCATAACCTTCACTCAATAAGATTTCGGCAAGAGGACACATACCCGAGCCACCAATTCCTATAAAATGTACTCTTTTTATTCTTTTTAAAAGATTATCTATTTCAAACAATACCTTACCTCCGATATAATTACAATTACCTAATATATTATATTGCAAAGCAAAGTAAAAATAAACAGTTTTATTAAATATTTTCCAATTACTATTTATTTTCATTTTTTACTCAATAACCTTTTTAATTTATATTTCATAGAATGGTGTAAATCCAACAACGGAGGTTTACACAATGAAAGAGCCTAAGAGATTCTTAACCATAGGTGGAGATGTTCGCCAAATATACATGACACAAAATCTTAATGAAAGGGACTTTATTGCCAACGCATATGGTTTTGATACTCTAAGTCATATAAATGTACCCCGTTTTGAATATAAAGATTTAAAGACTGCGATAAGTGACTGTGATGCAATTGTTCTGCCACTACCAATGAGCCGTGATAACGTTAACCTTAACACCCCCTATTTTAGCAACAAAATAAACCTTGATGAATTATCACAGCTTTTGAATCGTAACAACACTGTGTTTGGTGGCATGCTTACAAAAACTTTTAAAACCTCTCTTTTTGAACGAGGCGTTTCGTTTTTTGATTATTTTGACAGAGAAGAATTAATTGTTAAAAATGCTGTCCCCACTGCTCAAGGCGTTATAAAGCTTATCATGGATGAACTGCCAATCACTGTACATGGCTCTAAAATAGCTGTTACAGGTTTTGGTAGAACTGCCCGAGTTTTAGTTCATATGCTTAAGGGCCTTGGTGCCGATGTAACTGTTGCTGCACGAAGCTACGGTGCTCTTGCATTTGCAGAAATTGAAGGTTGCAGACCCGTTACCTTTGCAGATTTAGATAAAGCTGCTGTTAAACTTGACATTATTATTAATACTATTCCATCGCTTGTGATTGATGAACAAATTCTGCGTTCACTAAAAAAGGACTGCATGATTATTGAAATCGCTTCTGCCCCATATGGAATTGATTTTGAGCAGGCTGAAAACTATGGTATTAAAGTTATCCGTGCAGGTTCATTGCCAGGAAAAGCAGCACCCAAAACAGCAGGCGAGATTATCGCCGATGCAATTTTAAATATTATCAAGGAGGAAATTACATGACAAATGCCACGGTTGGCTTTGCGATGTGTGGCTCATTTTGTACCTTTTCTCAAGTTATTCCACAAATTTCTGTGTTACTTGAAAATGGGTTTGATATTGTACCTATTATGTCGGAAGCGGCTTTTAGTATAGATACTAGATTTGGAAAATCCAGTGACTTTATAAATGAAATTGAAACTTTATGTAATCATAAAATTATAAGCACAATAAATGAAGCAGAACCAATTGGGCCAAAGGCATTACTTGACATACTGGTAATTGTCCCATGCACAGGGAACACGCTGGGTAAGCTTACCAACGGAATTACTGATACATCTGTAACAATGGCGGCAAAAGCACATTTAAGGAACAATCGTCCTGTAGTTATAGGTGTTTCTACAAACGATGCACTTGGTACTAGTGCAAGAAATATAGGTCATCTTTTAAACTGTAAAAACATTTATTTTATACCGATGAAGCAGGATAACAGTGAAAAAAAGCCAAACTCTGTTGTTGCGGATTTTGGGCAAACGCTCAAGACAGTGCAACAAGCCTTGCTTGGCAAACAAATACAACCCCTACTTCTATAAAATACGATGATTTTTTTGAAGGTGCAATAAAATTTATTGTATATCGTTTGTTTCTTTGGCAACCAGAGAAACAAACACGAGTGGGAAACATCTGTGAAAATTCACTTTGTTCCCCACTTGCCTTCACTTTATAAAATTAATATACTTATATTTATTTATGCATTTTAGTGTACCATCTTTCGGTCGAAAAAATATACAAAATATGATATACTCATTTTGTATATTTCAAAGGTGGTGTTACAAATGCTTCATTTTATTACAGGACGAGCAGGAAGTGGCAAAACAAGCTATGTTCGCAACAAACTTACAAAGCTTGCAAAAAGCAATGAAGATGGAATGATTCTTATTGTTCCTGAACAATTCTCATTTGAAAGTGAGCGTTTCATGCTTTCTACGCTTGGTTCTAAAGATGCTCTTAAAATTGAAATTTTAAGTTTTAGTAGGCTCGCTGAATGTGTGTTTTCACAAATTGGTAGCGAACATAAAAGTCCTATAGATGATGGTGGTAAAATCATTTTAATGTCACTCGCCCTTGAAGATATTAAAGATGAGCTTGTTTTATATGCTAAATATGTTTACAGCACAACTTTAGCACAGGAACTTTTACACATATGTACAGAATTCAAGCAAAGCAATATATCTCCTGATGCTTTAATGCTTACTTCAAAATCTATGGATGAATGTACACTTAAACAAAAGCTTTATGAAATTTCGCTTATTATGTCTGCCTATAATGCTTTGTTATCAAGAGCGTTTACAGATGAGCTTAATATGCTCACACAGCTTTGTGACGCTTTACTAACATATAAATATTTTGATGGACGATGTGTTGCAATTGATGCTTTTAAAGGCTTTACAGAACAGGAATTTGAAGTTATTTCTCGAATTATATGTCAAGCGGATGATGTTTATATAACCCTTACCACTGATGATATTTATGGTAAAGATGATGAGACAAGTCTTTTCTCATGTGTTAATCAAACTGCAAAAAAGCTTCTTAAAATAGCAAAAGAAAACAATATAAAAGTAGTGAACCACGAAAAACTGCCTATTGATAATCCTGTGCGGTTTAAAAATAATTCACTTTCATATCTTGAGCAAAACTTATTTTCACCTGCATATGATAAATTTGAAAATGACAGCAGTAACATAACCCTTTGCTGTGCCTCTAACAAAACCGCCGAATGTGACTTTGTTGCCTCAAGTGCTAAAAGACTAATGCGTACCGAAGGTATTCGTTGCCGTGAAATGGCTGTTATTGCAAGAGATTCCAATGATTATAAAAAAGAGCTTGTAAGTGCCTTCAAAAAATATGGCATACCAGTTTTTGAAGACGAAAGACAGCCAATAACTTCACAGCCACTTATCACTCTTGTTCGCTGTTCTTTTGAAATTGCCGCAAAAGGATTTTCTACTGACAGACTTATGAGGTACCTTAAAACTGGGCTTGTCGGTATTTGCGACGAAGATATTTCTATTGCTGAAAATTATTCGCTAATGTGGAAAATCGGTGCACAAGGCTGGAAAAATGAATGGACGCAACATCCAGACGGATTTGGAGTATCTGTTAGTGAAAGTTCAACTATAATGCTTAAAAAACTTAACGATATTCGCAGGCGTGCCGTTACTCCCCTTATTAAATTTAAAAATGCATGCACAGATGCAAATGGCGAACAAATAGCTCATGCTGTTTACACTCTTTTGTGTGATGTAAATGCAGCTGAGAATCTAAAGAACCTTGCCATCCTTTTTGAAAGAAACGATAATCTCACACTTGCACTTGAACAAGAACGAGTTTGGGATATGCTTATGACTATTCTGGACAGGCTAGCGACAACAATCGGCAGTTCTAGCATAAGTGTTTCAAGATGTTCAGAGCTTTTTGACTGTGTTCTATCAGTGCTTGATATAGGTTCTATTCCTCAGGGGCTTGATGAAATAACCATTGGCTCAGCTGATAGAATAAGGCTTGAATCCCCTAAGGTTGTTTTTATTGTTGGTGCAAATGAAGGCGTTTTTCCTAAAACTCCTAATGGCAAAGGAATACTAAATGATTCTGACAGGCGCAAGCTAATTGAACTTGGAGTTGAAATTGCAAAACCGAGTGAATTCAAAACCTCTGAAGAGAGATTTATAACATATAACGCATTGTGCAGTGCACAGGAAAAACTATTTGTTACATATTCACGCTGTACAGCTTCGGGAGAGGCTTTGTCCCCTTCTACTATTGTTTCAGAAATTACACAGATTTTGCCTAAATGCAATATAGTTTGTACAGAAGAACTTGATAAGATAAGCTTTATTGAAAGTGATAAGTCAGCATTTGAAGTTTGTGCAAGATCTTATAATACGGATAGCGAGCTTTCTGCAACTCTTAAAGAATATTTTAAAAGTAATGACGAGTATGAAAAAAAGCTAAGCGGTTTAGAGCGTGTCTCTAAACACCGAGCAATAGAGTTTGAAAACTCTAAAAATGCTATTGACCTCTTTGGTAAAAATATGTATATGTCAGCTTCAAAAATTGAAACCTTTCACAAATGCCCATTTGAATACTTTTGCAAATATGGTATAAAAGCAAAGCCACGAAAAGTTGCAGAACTTGACCCAATGCAAAGTGGAACAATAATTCACCATGTTTTAGAGCAAATCATTAAAAAGCATGGCAAAGATGAACTGTGTGAAATGACAAGCACACAGCGTGAAGAAACAATAAGATTAATTTTGACAGAATATTTAGACAATAAAATGGGTGGCCTAAATGAAAAAAGCAAGAGATTTGAATATCTGTTTTTTCGCCTTTGTCGCACTCTTTGCGATGTGCTTGACAGATTGTGTAATGAATTTAAAATCTCACAATTTGAACCTATTGATTTTGAGCTAAAAATCGACAATGACGGTGAAATAAAACCATACAGTCTTGAGCTTCCTGACGGTGGAGTTCTTAAAATAATAGGAAGTATTGACCGTGTTGATATCTTTAAAAAAGATGACAAATCATATATAAGAGTTGTTGATTACAAATCTGGAAGCAAAGATTTTTTGCTAAGCGATGTTTTGTATGGACTTAATATGCAAATGCTTATTTATTTGTTTGCAATATCCAAAAATGGCAATGAGCGTTACGGGAATGTTGTTCCTAGCGGAATTTTATATTATCCAGCAAAGATGAATGTTAGCAAACTGGCTAGAGAAAGTAGCGATGATGAAATAGCCTGGCAAAAAATAAAAGATGGAAAAAGCAATGGTATATTACTCGAAAACTTTGAAGTTTTAAACGCTATGGAAAAGGACATTGGAGGCAATTTTATACCTGCATCTTTAAACAAAAAAGGTGAACTTTGTGGCACTTTAATTTCTCTGAGTGAACTTGGCGAGCTAAATTGCCGTGTTGATAAAATCCTATGCGAAATGGCAATGGCACTGCATGGTGGAAAGATATCCGCCTACCCTGTCTTTGGTAAAGGCTATGACAAAACCTGTGAGTATTGTGATTACAAAAGCGTTTGCGGTTTTGAGCCAATGGACAAAGTGCGTGAAATTGAAGAGCTTAAACATAAAGATTCTTTAAATATTTTAGATGGAGGTGATGACAATGAGCAGACAATGGACTAATGAGCAAAAAAATGCTATTGAATCACTTGGCGGAACTTTGCTTGTTTCTGCTGCCGCAGGCTCTGGTAAAACTGCCGTTTTGGTTGAGCGTGTTATAAAAAGACTAACGGACACAAACAACCCATGTGATGCAGATAAACTGCTTATTGTTACATTCACTCGTGCTGCAACATCCGAAATGCGTGAAAGGATAGGCAGTGCACTTACACAGCAGTTAAAAATCAACCCTACAAACACACATCTTTTGCGTCAACAAATGCTTTTGCCTAATGCAAGTATTTGCACTATTGATAGTTTTTGTAATGACCTTGTACGAGAAAATTTTCATAAACTTGACATAAGCCCCGACTTTAAAATGATTGACGAAAGTGAGCGTTCTTTGCTTGCTGTTGATTCTGTAAATGAGATTATTGAAGAACTTTATGCACAAGACAGTTCTGAGTTTAAAGAGCTCGTAGAGCTTCTATTTAGAGGTCGTGACGATGAAGAACTTGCAAAATGTATTATGCGACTTTACGAATTTTCACAAGCCTATGCCTTTCCACAAAAATGGCTTGAATACGCACAAAACGCTTACTGTGTTACAGATGATTTAGCACATAGTAGCTGGGAAACTATTATTCTTGACTATATAATCAGTGCACTTGATTATTGCGAAATGCTTTTAAAAAGCTCTCTTGAAATAATGAGTAATGATGAAGTTGTTTTTCAAAAGTATTCTGACGGCTTTAACTGCGACCTCAATCAAATTGCTATTATAAAAAACTTTGCAAATAACAGTGATTGGAACAGTGTTTACAACAAAATCAGTAGTTTTGATTTTATCAGACTAGGTACGCTCCCAAGAGGATACGAAAGCTCTGTTAAGGCTGCTGTGGTTGCACGCAGAGATATAGTTAAAGATACTATAAAGAAAAAGCTTTTACCTGTTATGTGTTGCAGCTCAGAAGATTTTGCAGATGACCTTAATTATCTCAGACCAATTGTTTGCAAATTGTTTGAGGCTGTATCCCTATTTTCACAAAGATTTAGTGAAAAAAAGAGAGATAAAAACTCTCTTGATTTTTCGGATGTTACGCACCTTGCCATTGAACTTCTTGTTATTGAAAACAACGGTACTACTAAAAGAACCGAACTTGCAAAAGAGCTTTCGCAAAGATATGTTGAAGTTCTGCTAGACGAATATCAAGACACAAACATGGCACAAGATATGCTTTTTTCTTCCATTTCCCGTGACAACAACAATCTGTTTATGGTTGGTGATGTTAAGCAAAGCATTTATAGATTTAGGCAAGCGATGCCCGAGATTTTTATAGAAAAGCGTGATAGATTTCCTATTTATAAAGACAATAACTACCCTGCTCTTATAAATCTTGATAAAAACTTTCGTAGCAGAATTGGTGTTATTGGTATGGTTAACTTTGTTTTTTCACAGCTTATGAGCCGTGAAGTTGGTGAAGTTTATTATGACCAAACAGAAGAGTTAAAGTTTGGTGCTGATTATTTAAAACACGATAGTGCTGATGCTGAACTACACATTTTAGACATAAGCAGTAAAAAAGAAACGGGAGAAAAAAGCACAGAGATTGAAGCAAGATATGTTTCACAGATAATTTCACAAATGATTGCAGACGGATTTTGCGTTAAGGGTAAAGATGGTAGTGAAAAACCTGCAACCTACGGTGATTTTTGCATTTTACTACGCAGTACCAAAGGGCGTTCAGAACTATATGCAAAAGAGCTTTTAAATCGTGGTATACCTGCTTATACAGAAATTTCGGGTGGCTTTTTCTCCACCTATGAAGTGCAAGTTATGCTCTCTCTGCTTAGGGTGCTTGACAATCCCGTGTCAGACATTCCACTACTTTCTGTTATGATGTCGCCTATCTATGCCTTTTCTGCGGACGATGTTTCAAAAATAAGATTAATAGACAGAAATATACCACTTTATAACTGCGTTGTTATTTGTGCAAAAAATGGTGATGAGCATTGCAAAAACTTTTTAAATGAACTTGAAATTCTAAGAAGATTTTCTGCAGCATTACCTGTTTGTGAACTAATACGCAAGGTTTATTTGCAAACTGATTACCTATGCCTTGCACTCGCAATGAACAATGGCGAAAGTAGGTGTGCAAACCTTAATCTTTTGCTTGAGTATGCAGACAATTTTGATTCAGGGCAGTCCAACGGGCTTTCTGCATTTATCCGTTACATAGATAAGCTAGAAAAAAAAGGAATTGAACTTGCCAGTGCCTCTACAATTTCTCCAAATGCAAATGTTGTGCGTATTATGAGCATACATAAAAGTAAAGGACTTGAGTTTCCAGTTTGCATTATTGCTAACTGCTCTGGAAAGTTTAATAAAGAATCGCTAAAAAACAATATGATTTTACATTCTAAAATAGGTGTTGGAGTAACCAGAAGAAACATTCAAAAAATGCATGAATTTCCTACCATTATGCACACCGCTACAAAGCTTGCAGTTGAACATGATGAAATCTCCGAAGAAATGCGTATTTTGTATGTTGCAATGACCAGAGCAAAGGAAAAAATCATTACTGTTTTGCCAATCGAGAATATTAAAAGCAAACTTGCATCTATTAGTGCAAATATTTTACAAAATGATAATATTCCTACATTTGCAGTACAAAAAAGCCAAAGCTATGCTGACTGGATACTTTGTGCCACACTGCGTCATCCTGATGCTATAAAACTACGAGAAGTTATTTCAGAAGTTGAGATTGAAACAGTTCCTGCCAATTTTAAGCTAGATATTGTTTTTGGTTCAAGTGAAATTCAAGAAAATAAAGAAGAAAAAGAATTTATATGCTCTGCTGACGATGAACTTCTAAACGAGATAAAAGAGCGTGCTGAGTATAAATACCCTTTTATCGCACTCCAAACTATTACTGCAAAGCGTGCCGCCTCACAACACGATGCAGGTATACTCGACACTGAATATTTTGCAACATCTCGCCCTGCATTTATGAATAAAAACGGACTTACTCCTGCACAGCGTGGTACCGCACTTCATAAGTTTATGCAATTTGCAAGCTATGAAAGTGCACTAAGCAGCTCTAAATCAGAGCTTGAAAGACTTGCAGAAATGGGCTTTTTAAGCTCTGAAGAGGCAAATGTCATTGACCTTGTAAAGGTTGATAGTTTTTTCAGCTCACCTCTTGCACAGCGTATATTTAAAAGCGAGCAAGTTATGAGGGAGAAAAAGTTTGCAATTAATCTACCCGTTAATTACTTTGAGCCATCTCTTGATGATAGATTTGCAAACGAGCAAGTGCTTATACAGGGAATTGCTGACTGCGCCTTTGTTGAGGACGGAAAACTTGTTATACTTGACTACAAAACCGACAAAGTAAAAGACCTTGGCTCTCTTGCAGAACGATATAAATCACAGCTTGAGATATACTGCACGGCTTTGAGCGAATGCACTGGATTTGAAATAAAAGAGGCATTGTTGTATTCGTTTGAGCTTGGAGATAGTGTAAGAGTTATTTGATTGGCATTTTTAATGCTTTCCCATTACATGTACAATAATAAAGGCATGGGAAAAGAAAATCCCATGCCTTTTGTTTTATTCTTTTGTAAAAATCGAATGATTTCCAAATGCGAACTTGCCACCTGTCGCAATTTCAAAATGAAGCTTTGCTATTCCTAAATCCACCATATTCAAGTATTTATCATTAGGAACATAAGCTTTTAAAACATAGTCTTTATATTCAAATCTTACCTTTTGACTATTTATTGCGGATGGTGCTAGTTGTACCGCTGCAATACCTTCTTTAACCCAATCAGGTAATGGCATATCAGACTTTATTAATTCATCTATACTCTTTGTTCTTTTATGCAACATACTAAATGCTATATTTTCCATGCGTGCTCTGCCCGATGGCACATTTCCAATGGTTATAACACAAACAAGATCTTGACTTTCTTTTATATTAAGTACAGAACTTGACCTATCATAAGTACCGCCGACAAAGCAAGTACCTAATCCCAGCTTAGTTGCCTCTAATACAAGTCTTTCTCCACAGTAACCGGCTTTTTCCTTAAGATTAATATCTTCACTGTTGCCCTTTAGGACAATTATGGATGTAACATTTTTAAACATTCCGTAGCTTTTTCTAAATGAATTAAAAACATCACTTGCTTCTTGTATTAGCTCAATGTCTAATCCATATTCTTCGTTTTGCTTTTTTATCATATCCTTAATAACAATTAACTTTTCAGGTTCTATCGGTATTTCCAAATAATTTCTGCGAGAATATCTTGTTTCAATCACTTGTAAATCGTTCATATAAATCTCCCATTCGTAAAGTTGTTATGATTGTATCACCATATTATTTATTTGTAAACAATATGGTTGTTTGAGCACAAAAAACGGTACAGTCAACAATAGACTGTACCGTTTATAATTTATTTTTTACTTTTTCTTTTCTTCTCGTTCTCTTACTACAAATCTTGTTGGAGTTCCTTCAAGACCAAAAACTTCTCTTATCTGATTATCAATATATCTTTGGTAACTATAATGGAATAAGTCTTTTTTGTTTACAAAACAAACGAATGTTGGAGGGCGTGTAGATGCCTGTGTCATATAATATATCTTAAGCCTCTTACCCTTATCTGTTGGCGGCTGAACTCTTGCTGTTGCCGCTGCAAGAACATCGTTGAGCTTTCCTGTCGATATGCGCATTGCATTCTGGTTGTCCACAAACTTTATAAGTTCAAAAAGCTTGTCTATCCTCTGCCCTGTTTGTGCAGAAATAAAAATTATTGGAGCATATGACATAAACGAAAAATCACTCATAAGATTTTTTCTATAGCTTGTCATTGTTTTTCCGTCTTTTTCAATTGCATCCCATTTATTAACTGCTATTACACACGCCTTGCCCATCTCGTGTGCTATACCTGCAACCTTTGAGTCTTGCTCTGTAAAGCCTTCTATAGCATCTATCATTATAACGCACACAGATGCGCGCTCCACAGCCATTTTGGCTCTGATTACGCTATATTTTTCTATGGCATCATCTACTCTGCTTTTACGACGCAAACCGGCTGTGTCGATAAGAATAAACTTGCCACAATCATTCTCAATAAATGTGTCTGTTGCATCTCTAGTTGTTCCTGCAATAGTTGAAACAATTGCACGCTCTTCACCTGATATTTTGTTTACAAGTGATGATTTACCCACATTCGGCTTTCCTATTATGGCAACCTTTATTGTGTCGTCCTCATCCTCTTCCAACTTTTGCTTTGGAAGATATTCCATGACTATGTCCAGCAAATCTCCTGTTCCATGACCATGTGACGCAGAAACAGCAACAGGCTCACCTAATCCAAGATTATAGAACTCATAAAATTCTGGTGAAGGATCACCAATTGTGTCACACTTGTTTACACAAAGAACTATTGGCTTACCACTTTTTTGCAACATAATTGCAACTTCTGAATCCGTCGCAACTATTCCCGTTTTTATATCTGTTACAAAAATTATAACATCTGCACTATCTATTGCTAGCTGTGCTTGACGACGCATTTGCGAGAGGATTATATCATCGGAATACGGCTCTATACCCCCTGTGTCTACAAGCAATAAACTGTTACCAAGCCATTCACAATCACCATAGATTCTGTCTCTTGTTACTCCTGGTGTATCATCAACTATTGAAATTCTTTGACCAACAAGTTTGTTAAATAAAGTTGACTTGCCAACATTTGGTCTGCCGACTACTGCCACTACTGGTCTTGCCATTATTCCACCTCCAAAATCTTTGTAATTATCTCATAACCGTCATTTGGCAACGGTATTATTTTCACTCCAAGTATATTCTGTGCTTCATTTAAAGTCATATCATCTAAAAATACATTATCTGCACTATCATCCTGAGGATATGTACCCTTTAGCATTGCACATGGAATCATCAATGCATCACCAAGGTCTTTACCTTTAAGTTGATTTGTCAAATCCTTGCCTGTTATTAAACCTGCAACGGTTATACTATGCCCAAAGAAATCATTTTTGATTTCAGCAACATCTATTGTAAGCTTTTTGAAATTTTCTTGCAACTTTTGTGCAAACTCATTTATAAGCGGATATGCCGCAACTCCTGTTGCCATTGTTATTTTAACTGGGTTTTGAAGTTGCTTTAAGTCTTCTTCATTAAGGCAATCATAAAATTCTTGCTTTAACAGCGCCCACATTCCAACTCCATTTTCAAGTTGACTGAAATCCTCATAAAAATCATACGATGGAATTTCTCGCTCTGCTTGAATATAAAATTCATCAGCAGCAAAAGCAAGCCTTGTTCCATACTGATTAAAAAAGTTGTTAGCAAACTCCTCAATAATATCTATTGTTTGCCCTGCTGTTTGCGCTGTGTACCCTTTAAGTTTCTGCAGCCCTTCTCTGTAGTCTGTTAAGCCTAATGGAACGGATGCTATGCTCTTAACACTAGGATAAAGTTTTGCAAGTTCAGACAAGCTGTGTTTTAGTTCTTCACCGTCATTTATGCCAGGGCACAAAACAAGCTGTGTGTTAAGCTCTATTCCAGCTTCTGCAAGATCTTTTATAATCTTAAGACAATCTCCTGCATTTTTATTTTTCATCATCTTTACACGCAGATCTGGATTCATTGTGTGAACAGAAATTTTAATGGGACTAATATGCATTTCTATAATACGCTCTACATCACGCTGCGAAAGGTTAGTAAGCGTTATATAGTTGCCAAAGAAAAAAGATAACCGTTCATCGTCATCTTTAAAATACAAACTCTCACGCATTCCTTTTGGCAATTGGTCAACAAAGCAAAAAATACAGTTATTTTTACATGAATGCTTTTTGTCCATAAGATAAGTTTGAAAACCAAGACCAATATCATCGTATTCATCTTTTTTATTTAATCTTATGGAATATATTTTATCTTTTTTGTTTTGCATTATTAGTTTAAGCTTTTTCTCACATGAATAAAACTGATAATCAAGTATATCTGCTATATCATGCCCATTTATGCTTATTAAGGTGTCCCCCGGTGATAAGCCGTGCTTGTCGCACAAAGATTTTTTTTCGACCTGTGTTATTAATACTGACAAGCAGACACCCCCAGCACAACGATTAAAAGGCGGGGAAGGAATTCCTTCTCCACCTCTAACTTCGGTTTAGAAAACAATTATATGTCCTTCTTGATAACCTGCTTGCCATTGTAAAAACCGCAAGCGGAGCAAACTATATGTGCTCTCTTATATTCCCCACACTGAGGACATTTAACAATCGTAGGTGCAGAGATTTTCCAAACACTGGAACGCCTCTTATCACGCCTTGCTTTTGAAACTCTTCTTTTTGGTACTGCCATATCAGCACCTCCCTATCATACTAAAAAAATAACTCTTATTTATCCAAAAGTTGCTGCAAAGCTTCAAGACGAGGGTCTATAGGCTTTTTACAACTGCAGGAACCATCATTAAAATTTGTGCCACAGATTGAACAAATACCTTTACAATCATCCTTGCACAAAAATTTTGAGGGCAGATAAAGTAAAATGTCCTCATACACAAGCTCGTCCAAATTAAGCCTCATTGACGGAACAACAGTGAATTTATCATTATTGTCGTCGTTAAGTTCTGTTACAAGAATATGACTTAAAGGAATCTTGTAATTTTTTGTAACCAATTTTGCACAACGGTCACATCCAGATGAATACTCAAACTCTGCCTGTGCTATTACGCTAACTATGCCTGTACTATTTTTGACTTCCCCCGTAACCTTTATAGGAGATGAAATCGGGTGAATACCGCCAACTTCATAATCAGACATATCAAAGCTATGCTCAATTGGCAACTGTGAGCCCACATTGTTGAAAATCTGTTCAAGCTCTAAAAAAAACATAATCCACCTCACGAAGCATATAACATAATAACATATGCACAAAATATTATATAGCCCCTAAGTCTCTTTGTCAACAAAAAAATACTAATAGCTATAAATTTTTCGGCGGGGTAGCACCCCCGCCAAGTTATATTATGTACTTAATTAGATTTTTTGGCAGAAATCAAAGATTTCCTTTGGTAATTCTGCTTCATCTGCTGAGATTGTAAATGTAAATCTTGTTTCTGTTGCATTTGCAAGAAGACTTACCTTCTCTAAAAACTCTGCAAGCTGTGCAAAATCATCTCCGCCTATTTTGAGTGTTGTGTCTGCGAGGATGTCCGTTATGTCATTGTCGCCAGCACAAATGCCGCTAACAAAGCCATAGTATGCGTCAAAACCGTGTATTCCAAATGCCTCAGACGAAACAAGGCGTGCACGAGAAGTAACATCATAAGTGAGTTTTGGCTTTTTTTCAATACAAATTACATTTCCTTTTGAATTTTCTACAGCATTATTAACTTCGTTGATAAGGTGCTTTGTCTTTCCTGTACCTTTGTGTCCAATTATAAGAGATACCATAAAATCTCCCCCTGTGATTATATATTTATTCCCGCAAAATGCGGTAATTTACTAAATTAACCTTCTATGCCAAGCCTTTTTTCAAGCTCTGCTTTTTGCTGTTCATATCCAGCCTTACCAAGAAGTGCAAACATATTCTTTTTATAACTTTCAACTCCAGGTTGATTAAAGGGATTAACTCCTAAAATATAGCCTGAAATCGCACAAGCTTTTTCAAAGAAATAGATAAGATAGCCAAGCTCACGCTCTGTCATCTCCTCAACCTCAAGAACTATATTAGGCACTCCACCGTCATTATGTGCAAGTACTGTGCCCTCAAATGCTTTACGATTAACAAATGACATTTCTTTACCTGCTAAGAAGTTAAGACCATCTGTGTTCGCCTCATCAAAACCTATTATAAACTCTTTATTTGGCTTTTTAAAAGTTACAACGGTTTCAAAAAGCTTGCGTTCACCATCCTGAATATACTGGCCAAGTGAATGGAGGTCAGTTGAAAACACTGCGGATGCTGGAAAAATCCCTTTGCCATCCTTGCCTTCACTCTCTCCAAAAAGTTGCTTAAACCATTCATTCATCATAACATAAGACGGCTCATAACTAACCATCATTTCGATTGTTTTTCCCTGTCTATAAAGGATATTACGAATTGCTGAGTATTTGTAACAATCATTCTTTTCAATATCTGTTATTGAAAGTTCATGTTGTGCGTCAAGTGCACCTTGCATAAGAGCGTCTAAATCCATGCCTGAAACTGCAATTGGCAAAAGACCAACCGCTGTAAGAACAGAATATCTGCCACCAACATCATCAGGAACTACAAAAGTTTCAAATCCTTCTGCATCTGACAAAGCTTTAAGAGTGCCTTTTTCTTTATCTGTTGTTACAAAAATTCGTTCTGCTGCTTTTTGTTTGCCATATTTTTTAACAAGCATTTCACGAAAAACACGGAACGCAATCGCTGGCTCTGTTGTTGTGCCAGACTTTGAAATAACATTTATACAAAAGTCCCTGTCTTCACAGATACTTATGATGTCGTTTAGTGATGTTGAACTTATACTATTTCCTGCAAAGTAAATGTCGGGCGTGTCTTTTTTAAGTGCGTTATAGTTTGCAGATTTTACAAACTCTATTGCTGCTCTTGCACCAAGATAAGAGCCGCCAATACCAATTACTATAAGCAAATCGCTAGTATCTTTAATCTTTTGAGCTGCTTGCTTTATTCTTAAAAACTCATTCTTATCATAATCACTAGGCAATGTTAGCCATCCAATATAATCGCTGCCTGCACCTTTTCCAGAATGCAAAAGTTCGTGAGCCTTTGTTACCTCTTCCTGCATTGTCAAAAGACTCTGACTATCAAAGAAACTGCCAAGATAACTGCTATTTAAATGTGTGCCCACCATAATCACTCCTATGAATATTGTTTGCAAGTTTGAAAATAAAAGAACGCCCATTTTGTTTTGCGAGCGTTACACCAATGATTTTATATTTATATTTTAACCTAACTTCATCATTATTTCAAGCAAATTAATAGGTAAAAACAAAATTATTATTTAACAGCCAATTTATAACCTAACAGCGTGTATTTAATGTATATATAAGCTACTATATATTAAATCCACACCGTTAGAATAGCATATTCTTTGTAAAACGATATGGAAATCATTAAAATTTATTTTATTTAAGAAATTAATTCGAGCATTGTTATACTTATAAAACTAAATAAATCAAATCAATTAAGAATCAAGCCAACACTTCTACCCCAATATTTTTCGTGAGTACTAAATATATTCTGTACAACTTCTTTTTATCTTTCTTAAATACATTGCTTGTTTTTTTATTTATTTGTTATTATACCATCTTACATAGCATGACTGCAAGCATCTGTTTTATTTTAACACATTTTAACACATTATTATTTTTCTACTATTATATAGTTTCCCCATTCATTTTAAAATATAACACATATACTACTTTTAAAATATTTTTAATCATACTTATATTTATTATTTGCAATGAATTTTATTAAAACATATTGACATATCATTGCTTTACATTTATACTACTCTTTGTAAAAAGGGCGCTGTGAGTTTAGGCTCACGACGCCCTTTAATATCTAATTAATATTATTAAATTCAGCGGTTTTTAGCAATCAAAATATGTTATTATATTGTTTATAATGCAAAACTTAAGGAGGCAATTAAAATGGAAAACAATCTTGTTCTAAATGTGCCAGAAATCTTTGGTAGCATGGTATTCAACGATAGCGTTATGAAGGAAAAACTACCAGAAGAAACTTATGAGTCTATAAAAAAGTCCGTTAAAGAGGGCACTCATCTTGATAAAGATATTGCTAACACTGTTGCAAACGCAATGAAAAACTGGGCAGTGGAAAAAGGCGTTACGCATTATACCCACTGGTTCCAACCTATGACAGGAATCACAGCTGAGAAGCATGACAGCTTTATAACTCCTACTTCTGATGGTCATGTTATCATGGACTTTTCAGGCAAGGAACTTATAAAGAGTGAACCTGACGCTTCAAGCTTTCCTTCAGGTGGTTTGCGCGCAACCTTTGAAGCTAGAGGTTACACAGCATGGGACCCAACATCTTATGCATTTATCAAGGATGAAACTCTTTGTATTCCCTCTGTGTTCTGCTCTTATGGTGGACAAATTTTAGATAAAAAAACCCCTCTTCTTCGCTCAATTGAAGCAATTGATAAACACGCAATGCGTATTATTAAGCTTTTTGGAAACCCTACAAATGCAAAGCATGTTCTTGCAACCGTTGGTGCTGAGCAGGAATATTTTCTTATAGATAAAGAACTTTTCAATGAGCGTGAGGACCTTATCATCTGTGGTAGAACTTTGTTTGGCTCAAAGCCACCAAAGGGTCAAGAAATGGAAGATCATTACTTTGGTATAATCAAACCACGTGTTGCATCATTTATGAGAGATCTTGACATTGAGCTTTGGAAACTTGGTGTTCTTTCTAAAACAAAACATAATGAAGTTGCTCCATCACAACATGAGCTTGCACCAATATATTCCCCAATAAATATCGCAACTGACCAAAATCAATTAACAATGGAAACAATGAAAAAAGTTGCAACAAAGCATGGCCTTGCTTGCCTTCTTCACGAAAAACCATTTGCAGGCGTTAACGGAAGTGGAAAACACAACAACTGGTCAATCAGCACCGACACAGGCATAAATCTATTTGAGCCTAGCGACTCACCTATGGAAAATTCACAGTTTCTTTTGTTCCTTGCTGCTGTTGTTAAAGGTGTTGATGAGTATCAAGACTTACTTCGTGTTGCTGTTACGGGTGCAGGAAACGACCATCGTCTCGGTGCTAACGAAGCACCTCCAGCTATTGTTTCTATGTTCCTTGGTGAGGAACTTGATAGTATAATTAAATCCATTCAAAATGACGAAGTATATGTTCAAAAAGACAAGCAAGTTATGAAGTCTGGTGTTTCAACCACCCCAAGATTTGCAAAAGATACCACAGACCGTAACCGCACTTCACCTTTTGCTTTCACAGGAAATAAATTTGAGTTTAGAATGCTTGGTTCGACCGCATCTATTGCTTGCCCTAACACTATTCTTAATGCAATCCTTGCTGACCAACTTTCACAGTTTGCTGATATTCTTGAAAATTCAGATGACTTTGATTCAGAACTACACAAACTTATTAAAACTACATTTATTAAGCACAGCAGAATTATATTTAACGGAAACAATTATTCTGACGAGTGGGTTGTAGAGGCTGAAAGGCGTGGGCTTCTTAATCTTCGTACAACTCCTGAGGCTCTTCCATATTATATAAATAAAAAGAATGTTGAATTGTTTGAGCGTCACCATATTTACACAGAAGAAGAACTTTCCTCAAGATACGAAATTCTTATGGACAACTACTGTAAGATAATTCATATTGAAGCACTTACCATGCTTGAGATGGTTAAAAAATGTATTTTCCCTTCCATTTGTGCTTATATGAACGAGCTTGGCAGTACAGCTGCCAACAAAAAAGCCGTTGTTAGCGACCTTGCTTGCGAACTTGAAATTAATCTTATCAAAAAAATGTCCGCTTTAAGCGATAGCCTTTATAAAAAATGTTCAACTCTGGAATCCAATATTTTGGATGTTGATGAAGATTCAGATATTAAAACAAAAGCTCTCTACTATAAAGATGTTGTCTTTGTAGCTATGCAGGAAATGCGTGCGGTTGCAGATGAGCTAGAAACAATTACAGCTCAAGCCTATTGGCCTTTCCCTTCTTACACTCAACTTCTTTACGGAGTATAAGTTTATAATTTAACGCAAAAAAACAGAGCGGTTATTCCGCTCTGTTTTTTTATCCAAGATATTGCTTCATTCTTTGTACATTATTTTCTTCTATTCCAATAAGATCTTGACCAAGATTTTTTGCTTCTTTAGGTATATCCGAATATTCTCTAAGTGTACGAGACATATCTATAACACCCATCATACTTCCCTGTATCATCATTTCTGCAATATGATCATTGCTTTTGTTTACAAGTGTGTTAAGTTTAACTCCTGACCAAACTCCCATCTGTGCTATTGGGCTTACGCTCTTGGGCGTTTGACTATACTGTGCAAGCTGTGCAGATGCTTTGCTTGACAAATTTGAATACTGACTATGCTGTGTTTGTAAATCAGAAAGCATATTAGGGTCTTCTATCTTATCTGCAAGATATCCTATAGATTCGCCACCCATTTGGGCATTCTCAAACACCTTGTTTAAAAACTCTACTTCTCTATTCTTACTATCTTGTTGCATTTTTATTATCTCCTTTAAAAAGATTTGCAAATATATTATTTGTAAAGTTTTTAATTATATTCTGCAATAAGACTTTTAATTATAAACTTCAATCGAATTTTTATCTTCTAAAAAGTATGAACCATTAAGTATCATTTCTCTTATTAAATTTGAAAGCGTTTCTATATTTATCAAACAATCCTCATAAATCCATTGTATTAAAACTCCTAATATACCAGAAGCAATAAAGCAAAAATGCATTTCATTTTCTTTTGCATTTTCCTTTTTATATATTGTTTTCCAATAAATCAAAACTTTTTCTTTTAATATGTTTTTTATATTATTTGCAAAAACCATATCACCATTTTTCCCAAGCAAAATATTTAATATTTCACGATTTTCATTAAAAAAACAACATATATCAAAAATGAGAGGATACATTGTTCTTTTTATTTTTTCTGCAGAATGAAAATCTAAAATATCATAAAGCTCATCCACAAGCCCTGCTTCAATCTGCCTACGCATATCATATATATCTGAATAATGCAAATAAAAAGTTCCCCTATTTACTTTTGCAAGATTGCTAATTTCTATGACTGTTATTTCTGTAAAATCTTTCTGAGTCATAAGATTAATGAAGGCGGCACACAACTGTTTTTTCGTCCTTATTGAACGGCGATCTTCTGTTTTTAATGCCATATTAAAGCCTCCCTTTCTAATATTAAAAATTAACAACAAGATTTATTTTCTATAATATAATTATATTATAACAACAAAAAATAGTCAACAGAGCTTATATATGCTTTGGTATTGATTTTTGAAAATATTAGTGTTAATATTTTATTTGTCAGTTCGTAACCATCCTGACATTAAACAAAACTATGGAGGAATTAAAAATGAATAATGTTAACAAAAGCACAAACCTTATCGTACACAGCGGTGTTATTGCCGCACTGTATGCATCACTCACTTATCTTTCTGCAATGCTTGGTCTTTCATACGGTCCTGTACAATTTCGGATTTCAGAGGCACTAACTATTTTACCTGTATTTACTCCCGCTGCTATTCCTGGTCTTGTCATCGGTTGTTTTTTTGCAAATCTTGGTAGCCCGTATGGATTAGTTGATATTATTTGCGGAACACTAGCAACTCTTTTTGCAGCTATTTTCAGCCGATTAGTTCGTAAAATAAAATTTAAAGATTTTCCTTTTCTTGCTCCTCTTATGCCCGTTATCTTTAATTCTGTTATTATCGGTGCGGAAATTGCATACTTTTTGCCTAAAGGCGCAAGATGGATTGGCTTCGTTACATCCGCTCTACAAGTTGGAGTTGGTGAGTTAATAGTTTGCTATTTCTTTGGATTTTTACTCTTTAAATCAGTTAAATCTACTAGACTTGATAAAATTTTCGATTAAATTTAAAGCAAGAAATAAGCGATTTTAATTATATTTAGCTTCATAATATTTAACAATAGCAAATCCACCTATGGTTTCTTTCTACCATAGGTGGATTTTTTTGTTCTTATTAAGTCTGTTTATAATCACAGATATTTTTTTGCTTTTATATTTTTTTATCTTTTAAAACAGCGACCTCTACAGCACGCTCTATTGCTGATTCAAACCCATCAGCTTGCAAAGATGTTATTCCCTCAATTGTCGTACCCCCTGGAGAGCACACTTGGTCGATAAGTTCCCACGGATGCTCGTTTCCGTCCATTATAAGCTTAGCACTTCCGTATACTGTTTGCGCCGCAATTTCAAGCGCTGTTTGCTTATTCATGCCATTCTTAACAGCTGCTCTTGCAAGCGAATCAATAAACAAATATGCAAATGCAGGTGCACTGCCAGCAATAACTCCAAACAATGGAAAATATTGCTCATCAAGTTTCATAATCTTTCCAATTGATGAGAACATTGTAAGAATAAGCTTTTCGTGTTCATCTGTAATTAAACCGTTATCACAATATGCACACATTGCCTCGCCTACCTTGGCATTTATGTTTGGCATTACTCTTACAAGAGAAGGCTTGTATGAAAAGAAAGAAGATATAAAATCAAGCGTTTTACCCGCTGCAATAGAAATTATAAGAGGATTTTTATCTTTTAAATATTCATCAATGGTAGGAAGCAAGCTCTCAAACCCTTTTGGTTTTATCGCCAAAACCAAAGCATCAACATTTGAGATAAGCTCTTTCTCACTGCTTACTGCGTTCACTCCAAACTTGCTTGCACAAGACTTTGTTTTTTCCTCATCCAAATCAAAAACAAATATATCATTACTATCCAAAGCTTTTTTTTCAACTATACCTTTTATTATTGCTGTCGCCATATTGCCACAGCCTATAAATCCAACCTTCATTCTTTACCTCCAGACTTGATGACTAATATATTTATTTTAATTAATTCATCAATCTATATTAATAGCTTATGAAATCAGATAAAAATTTCATTTTGATCAATAACTCTAATCTCTGCTTGTTTAAGCACTTTTGTTGCAACATCATTATCATCTACTCGAATAATAACATAAGCTTTGCCTGCATCAGGGGTAATGAATGCATAAGCATACTCAACACTTATGTCAGAATCTGCAAGTGTTTTTATAGCAAAAGAAAATCCACCTGGAACATCCTCAATACCAATTCCAAGAACATTGGTTATAGATACTGTGATCTTTTCCTCTTTAAGTATCTTTTCAGCTTTTTCAGGGTCGTTTACTATAAGCCTCAATATACCATAGTCTGTTGTATCTGCTATTGAAAGTGCTCTAATATCTACTGAGTTTTCAGCAAGTATTGATGTGATTTTAGCGAGTCTTCCTGGCTTGTTTTCTACGAAGATTGAAATTTGTTTTATTGCCATTTTATATGCCCCCTTTATATTTTTCGTTTATCAATTACTCTTACAGCTTTTCCCTCCGAACGAGGAAGTGAGTGTGGCTCAACCAAATGAATTTTTGCAGCTATACTAAGAGTTGACTGCATCGACGCTTCAATTCTTCTCTCTGTTTCTTCAATCTTGCGAACAGAATCAGAGAACATATCATTAGACATTTCTATGCACACTGTCATTGTGTCTAAATTGTTTTTGCGTTCAACAACAATCTGGTAATTAGGCTGCATGCCAAGTTCTATGATAACATGTTCTACCTGTGACGGGAACACATTAACTCCCCTAATAATAAGCATATCATCTGAACGACCGTGAGGTTTGCTCATTTTTATAAGAGTTCTTCCACAAGAGCATTTTTCACGAGTAAGTTTTGCAATATCTCTTGTTCTATAACGAATAAGTGGAAGAGCTTCTTTTCCAATACAAGTAAACACAAGCTCACCATAGCTATCATCTGGAAGGACTTCTAATGTTTCAGGGTCAATTATTTCTGGATAGAAATAATCCTCACATACATGCATTCCATTTTGCTCACAGCACTCATAAGCAACACCAGGGCCTGCAATTTCAGAAAGACCATAAATATCATATGCTTTTATGTTTAGAGATTTTTCAATCTCTTTACGCATATTTTCACTCCACGCCTCTGCACCAAAAATTCCAGATCGAAGTGGTAATTTTTTAGGGTCTATGTTCATTTCTTTAAGGGTTTCGCCAATAAACATTGCATAAGAAGGTGTACATGCAAGAATGTTTATGCCAAAGTCTTGTAATAACTGGATTTGCCTTTTGGTGTTACCAGATGATGCAGGAACTGCTGTTGCTCCTAGCTTTTCAACTCCATAATGAAGCCCCAAGCCTCCTGTGAAAAGACCGTATCCATAAGAAATCTGAACATAGTCTGATGTTGTACCTGATGCAGCTGTAATTGACCTTGCCGCACATTCAGACCATATATCAATATCGTTTTGTGTGTACCCAACAACCGTTTGCTTTCCTGTTGTGCCAGATGATGCATGAACTCTTACCAAGTCCTCCTTAGGCACTGCAAATAATCCGAATGGATAGTTATCCCTTAAATCCTGCTTGACGGTAAAAGGAAGCTTTGAGATATCATCAATTGACTTAATATCGTAAGGTGAAAGCCCCATATCGTCAAACTTATTCTTGTAAAACGCAACATTATCATATGCGTTATGCACCATTTTTATAAGATTTGCTGACTGTACAGCCTTTATATATTCACTTGGTGCAGTTTCAATTTCTTTATTAAAATAGTTACTCATTCATACCCTCCTCAATCAAACAGACTTATAATTGTATCCTAAATCAAATGCTTTAAGATTCATATCTAAGAACTTTTCTGGAACAGTGGCTTTTATAGCATCTATCCAAACGCTTTTATCAAACTCCATAACACTTGCCAAAACTCCGATTAAAACAACATTTACAGCCTTTGAAGAACCCGCCTGAACCGCAAGTGTTAAAGCGTCAAGTGCGGTTGTGCTTACACCGTTTTGCTCTATGGCATTAATGACACCCTGTGGATATTCGGCTGCTCCAATAACTACTGGCATTGGGTCAATCTGCTGTGTGTTTATAATCATTTTTCCATCTTTTTTAAGGTGCTTTATCCATCTTCCTGATTCAAGCTGCTCAAAAGCAAGAATAAAATCTGCTTCTCCATCACGAACAACGGGAGAATGTACCTTGTCGCCATATTTAACATAAGTTACAACAGAACCACCTCTTTGGCTCATTCCATGCACTTCTGAAACCTTAACATCAAACCCTTTACTCAAAAGAGCCTGCCCAAGCAATCTACTTGCAAGTAGCGTTCCCTGCCCGCCTACTCCAACTATCATTATACTCTTTGATGACATTAGTTACACCTCCTTGCTTTCTATTGCTGAGAATTTGCAAAGCTGTGTACACACATCACAACCAACACACTGTGTAGCATCAATAACTGCTTTGCCATTCTTCATGCTTATTGCTGGGCAACCAATCTTCATACACATCTTACATCCTATGCACTTATCCTGATTAACTTTAAGTGGTGGATTATGCTTTACATATTTAAGCAATGCACATGGTCTGCGTGCAATAATTACCGATGGCTCCTGCACGGCAAGTTCTTCTTTTATTGTCTGCATTGTCTGCTTTAGGTCATACGGGTCAACAACTGTTACACGATTTATACCAACAGCCTTAACAAGCTGTTCAAGGTTTACCGCAGATGTTGGGTCACCTTTTATTGTAAATCCAGTTGCAGGGTTTTGCTGATGTCCCGTCATTCCTGTAATACTATTATCAAGAATAACTACAGTTGAATTGCTCTGGTTATAAGCAATATTCATAAGGCCCGTTACACCCGAATGAAGGAATGTTGAATCACCTATGACTGCAACTGAATTGTTTTCGAACTCTTTGTTTGCTTTATTTCTGCCATGAAGAGCAGGTATTGAAGCACCCATACAAATACAAGTGTCCATTGTGCTAAGCGGTGCAAGTGCCCCAAGAGTGTAACAACCAATATCACCACTAACAGCTACTCCGAGTGTTTTTAGTGCATAGAAAACACCTCTATGTGGGCAACCCGTACATAGCACAGGAGGTCTGTTTGGAATTTCTTTTTCAATTACTTTGCTCTCAGCCTTTTTACCAAGAATTCTCTCTCTTATCATTGTTTGAGAATATTCGCCAAGCAATGTAAATTTATCTTTACCAATTACATTAACACCATTCTTTTTGCAATGTGTTTCTATAAAATCATCAAGCTCTTCAAGCACATAGACAACATCGCACTTTGAAGCAAAATCCTTTATAAGTTTAACAGGCAATGGATAAACGCAACCAAGTTTTAAGTATGATGCTTTATCGCCAAGTGCCTCCTTAGCATATTCATAGCAAATGCCAGCCGTAATAACACCAATTTTTGTGCTATTCATTTCTACTGTATTTATTGATGATGTTTCTGCCCACTCTACTTGCCTTTGTATTCTCTTCTCAACAAATTCATGGCGAACTTTTGCCATTGCAGGCATCATAACATTTTTTGCTATATTTTTTTCATATGTTTTTAGTTCAATTTCTTTCCTATCACCAACATCTGCAAGACTCCTAGAGTGAGATACTCTTGTTGTTAGCCTAATTATAATGGGTGTATCAAACTGCTCTGATAAATCAAAAGCAAGCTTTGTAAACTGGGCACACTCTTGTGAATCAGATGGCTCAAGCATCATTGTTTTTGATGCCATTGCATGGTGCCTTGAATCCTGCTCGTTTTGAGATGAATGCATTCCAGGGTCATCAGCAACTGCTATAACCATGCCGGCATTAACTCCCATATATGATGCTGTATACAGTGGGTCTGCAGCAACATTAAGTCCAACATGTTTCATTGCACAAAATGACCTTCCACCAGCAATTGAAGCGCCACAAGCAACCTCCATTGCTACCTTTTCATTTGGTGCCCACTCTGAATATATTTCATCATATGTTGCCACATATTCTGTAATCTCTGTGCTTGGTGTGCCAGGATAGCTTGAAACTACTCTGCACCCAGCCTCAAAAACTCCTCTTGCGACTGCCTCATTCCCTAATAAAAGTTTCTTCATTATTTGACCTCATTTCTTAAATCAAGCACTCTTTTTGCTTTTCCAACAAATCTTTCGATTGTATTTTGTTCTACTATGCTTACCTTGCATTGTAAACCAAGCACAACATGTAATCTATCTTTTATCTTGTTTTGAAGATTTTTAATATCTGAATAACTGTCAACAAATATTGTATCGATTAATTCTACCTTTACTTCAAGCGTATCTACAAAACCTTCCGTGCGAACAACAAGTTGATAATGTGGACCTACACCGTCCATACTTACAAGAGCACTCTCGATCTGTGACGGGAACACATTAACCCCTCTTATTTTAAGCATATCATCTGAGCGGCCCTTAACCTTGTCCATTCTTACTCCTGTTCTTCCACACTTGCAAGGCTCATAGTTAAGTCTTGTAATATCTCTAGTGCGATAACGCAGAAGTGGTATTCCCTCTTTAGTGAGTGTTGTAACAAGCATTTCGCCCATTTCACCTGACGGAAGTTTTTCAAGAGTTTCGGAATCAATAATTTCGGGAAGAAAATAATCCTCACAAAAATGCAAACCTTCACGCTCTTGGCACTCTCCAGAGACTCCAGGCCCCATAAGCTCACTCATACCATAATTATCTGTAGCAAATAAATTCCAACCCTGTTCAATAAGTGAACGCATTTCTGGGGTGCAGCCCTCAGAACCTAAAAGACCTAGATTTATTTTATAATCACTCATTGGATATTCAAGCTTTTTAGCCTGCTCACACATATAGAGTGCATATGATGGAGTTGCAACGAGTGCAGTAGTTTTAAAGTCACGCATATACATAAGTGCTTTTTCTGTGTTGCCACTAGAGTTTGGAATTACTGTTGCTCCTAACTTTTCAAGACCATAATGCAGTCCCAAAGCACCTGTAAACATACCATATCCAAATGAAATTTGAACTATATCATCGCTTGTTGCACCTGCTGCTGCTGTAATTCTTGCAACACAGTCAGACCACATTTCAAGGTCATTTTTTGTATACCCAACAACTGTTGGTTTACCTGTAGTTCCTGATGACGCATGAATTCTAACCATATTTTTCATCGGCTGTGCAAACAATCCAAAAGGATAATTATCTCTTAAATCTGCTTTGGTTGTTGGCGGTATGTATTTAATATCATCAAGTGACTTTATTTTGCCCGCTGTTACACCTGCTTCATCAAGACGCTTAGTGTAAAACGGAACATTTTTATAGCAATAATCAACCGTCCACTTTAATCTTTCCAGCTGCAGGGCATCCATTTCCTTGCGGCTCATTGTTTCAATTTCTTTTTGAAAAAACATCGCCATTCTCCTTTAAACGACCTCAAATCACAGTAGAAAATCCTACTGTGATTTGATTTATATTTTAACATAATTATTCACTTTTAACAACGCCCGTATAAAAAAAGTCATCTTTATTTTTGCCTTTTATTTGGTTAGTTATTACACTCACAGACAAACAAAGGATAATTGACATTAGCATTGCGGCAACAGCAAATACTGGACCTTTTGCAGCAAAACTATTTATAGTTGCGTTTGAAGTATATCCAAATATCATTATAAACTTACAAAGTGCAGGAATTATTGCTATAACAAATCCACCTATCATACTGCTCCATGCACCCGCACGATTAATCCATTTAAAATACAGTGCTAAGAAATATGGTGCAAGGAATGAGCCCGAAATAATTCCCCAAGAATAACTCATCATATCGAGTATCGGCGTGTCCGTATTTGCTACAACATACGAAAGAAGAACAAACAGAACACAAAGCACTTTTATAATAAATGAAGTGTTCTTCTCGTTAAGTTTTTGTTTTAGCAGTACTTTAAGCAAATCAATTGTAAAGGTTGAACTTGCAGTAAGAGTTATGGAGCATAATGTTGAAACCGAAGCAGCAATAAGCAAAACAATTACAACACCAAGCAAAACGCTAGGGATATTTGCAACTTTAAGCATCATAGGTACTATGTAATCTTGTGCTGGCATATCTACCCCAACGGTGAAAAACCTATGGCATAACGAGCCAATAAAGTATCCACCACCAGCAACTAGAAATCCAAAGAAAGTAGATATTACTATTCCTTTCTTCGCTTGCTCATCATCTCTAATACCAAAATACTTTTGAACCATTTGTGGCAATCCCCATGTACCAAAACTTGTCATAAGAACTACCGACAATAATGATATCACCTGCATTGCATTAAGACTTGGAAGCCCTGAATCAGAATGAGCATACTCAACAAGCCCCTGAACGCCTCCAACCGCATTACAGCGGATTATTACGATTATAAGCAAAGCTACACCAAACATCATAATAATGCCCTGAACAAAGTCTGCTCTTGCCTGAACAAAGTAACCACCAAAGAGCAGCATTGAAATGGCAAGTAAAGCAATGATAATCATACAAATTGTATCATCTATTCCAAGCAAAACATCCGCAACACTTGCAAGCCCTTTATATACAGATGCGGAATAAGGAATAAGAAAAAAGAAAATAACGATTGATGAAAATATTTTCATTGCACCGCTATTATAACGAACTGCAAAAAACTGTGGCATAGTTTTGATTTTAAGTCTTGCTGAAACATCTCGAGTCCTTCGTGCCAAAACTTTCCACGCAAGCCATGAACCAAACACAGCATTGCCTATACCTGCCAGAACTCCCCATAAGCCATATTGAAGACCTGTGCCACCTGCATATCCAACGAACATAACAGCAGAAAAATAGGCTGCTCCGTAAGACATGGCAGATATCCACGCGCCTGCATTACGGCCACCAACCGTTAAATCTGCAACACTCTTTGACTTCTTACCCGAAACTATTCCGATAACTATCATAATAATTATGTAAATCGCAATAGTACTCCACACTGCAATATTATCCAACAATCCCACTCCTGTGCCTACTCATATTTATTCGACTTCGCACTATGACGCTTTAAAGCTTTTTCGCATTAAAGCAATGGGATTATAATACAACATTCGTCTAAAAAAGTCAATATTTTTATGCTTAATTATGTTACTTAAAAAATGCCTCTACCCCACCTTTTTTCTTGTTTCTACTATAAACCTGTGGTGGTGTATAAGAAACCAAAATGGTATCGTCGCCTACAACCTCAATATCATGCCACAAGACACGAATATCTTCTGACGCTGCACCAAAAAGTTTGCTACGACCAAAAATTACAAGAGCAACCATTTGACCTGTAATTGTATCAAATTCAATATCACAAACACAACCAAGCCTACTTCCATCCTGCTTATTTATTACTTCCTTATTTCGCAAATCACTAAAACAACAATTCATATTATAATCCTCCTTTTTTTAATACTATTCAAGAGGGTTGTGATTTTGAACTTCTTTGTAAAAGTTTTTATTTTTTTGTTTGAGTATAAGAATTAAACAATATTAGTTAACAAATTACAGTTGGGTGCTTTTATTAACTTTGTATAGCTATATTGATGTTAATATATCCGAACGCTTTAGATTACCAAGAGCACAGCGTAAAGTTATTGATGTGCTTACAGATAATGAAATAAACAAGCTTATGAATTGTTTTGATTTAAAAACTTTTCTAGGTTTACGCAATTACTGTATATGTGCATTAATGCTTGATAGTGGTTTACGATTAAATGAAGTTGTTAAATTAAAGTTGTCATCAATTCATATTTCAGAAAGTTATGCAATAGTTGACGGAAAAGGAAACAAACAAAGATTTGTACCATTGGGATTAAATACAAAAAAGGCGTTAATGAAATATATTACACGCCTTCCAAATTTAGATTTACAGACACCATTATTTGTTTCAGACACTTTGACTCCTATTAATTATACTTGTGTTAAGACTTTATTTCAACGATTAAAAAAGGAGAGTGATATACCTCGCTTACACGCCCATTTACTTCGTCACACCTTTGCTACAAGGTATTTAGAGAATGGAGGTGATATTTACAGTTTACAAAATATACTTGGTCATAGTACACTTGAGATGGTGAAGAAGTATGTACACTTGACTTCCAATAATATGATAGTCAATTTCTATGCTCTTTCCCCTCTTGATAAAGTGTATTTGAAAAAGTAAAAAGCTTGCAACTGCAACAAAAAAGTTACAATTACAAGCTATTTGGTGATCCATCAGAGATTCGAACTCTGGACACCTTGATTAAAAG
>RZYX01000208.1 GCA_009930155.1 Clostridia bacterium
CTCTAGAGTTGAGGCAAGAGTATCTAACATTTCTTGCGATAACGACGTTAAAGAAGCCAAAGGGTGGTTGTATGATGAATTTGGAAATTATGGAGTAGAAAATTTAACGGTTGGAACAAAGGTAAAAATTGTTTTTGAGCAAAAAGCTGAAAAACCAGATAATTCACAACTCAAAAAAGCTCTTAGCTCACCAACATCAATTCAAAAATCCTCCAAAAATTAAGAGCATCACATAATGACAAAACAAGGTTGAGATTATTAAAACGAAGTGATTTCATAGAGCTCATGGCGGTGAGCTCTATTGAGACTATTAAAAGGACAAATTCATCATATTAAATAACGTAAAGACTTTCTCTCTAAGTGTGTTGTCAGCATCGGTTTTATTTTCTCCAGTTTTATATGCGGAAGATGAAATGCAAATGCCATCAATAGTAATTGTTAAAAAAGTAACTCCAAAGTCTAAAAACCAAATTGAAAAAGAAAAGATAAATCCTGACAATGGAATCTCAGAGGGCTTTTTTGACCACAATATTAGCCTTGGTGCTTTAGGTAAAAAACAAGCTTTAGACACCCCGTATCAAGTCAATACAATCCCAAAAGAAGTTATTGAAAATTCCAACGCTCAAGGTCTCCAAGATGTGATTAAATACATCCCATCAGCACAAATTGAATCTCGTGGTGGCGCAGAAATAGGGCGACCTCAAACAAGAGGGTTTAGAAGCGATGTTGCCTCCAACTCATTTTGGGATGGATTAAATGTCTTTGCTGTTACAGCTGCTCCCATGGAACAGTTTGAAAACCTCCAAGTATTAAATGGAGTTGCTGGTACACTATATGGACCACAAACACCTTCTGGAATATTTAATTACACGCTCAAGCGCCCCACAAATACATTTTACAATAGCATTACAACATCTTATATGAATGATGGAAATGCTGGCATGCATGGTGATTTCGGTGGCAAAGAGGGAATGGTTGGATATCGTGTTAACCTCCTAAAACAAGACGGAGAGGGATATGTTGAAAATAGTGATCTGGAACGACAACTTATCAGCACAGCATTTGATTTTTATCTTACAGATAAACTGACTTTAGAAACAAATTTTAGCAAATACAATTACACAAAAACAGGATATGCAGGAACTTTTTCAATGCCAATTTTAGCAGGAGGAGTTGCTAGGTATACTTTGCCAAGCGCAGTGAACAGTAGCACCGTTGGCTTAGGACAGGAATATGCTGGCATGGATTTAGAAACCACCACAGCTAGTACAAAAATGAAATACGACATTAATCCTAATTGGTATTTTGAAACGGGATATCTCTACCAGAAATCAGATAGAGGGTTATTTGGGGCAACAAATACTTTTACCGATAATAATGGTGGGTACAGAACTACTCAATCAACTATAACAGCACCAGGGCGAACAGAACTCAATAGCTGGATGTTCCATGTTGATACAAAGCAAGAAACGTCTGGCGTTGAACACGATTTGAGTTTTGGTGCAAACGGGTATACATTAACAGGATATTCAAATAGAAATACATCTTCACCTACAATTTTAGGAAATTCAAATATTTACGACCCCATATCTTTTCCTGAACCTACGACGTTTAATAGCACAATAGATCGATATAAATCTTCATTATCTGACACAAAGAATCTCACTATTGGAGACACACTTATTTTTAATAAAGAATGGCAAGTAGTTCTCTCTCTTAGCAAAAGCTATATTAGAAGTTACGCATATGATAAAAACACAGGTGTGCGAACTACGAGTTATTCTGACGAGGGTGAAAGCTATGCAACAAGTTTAATCTATAAACCAATGGATAATTTGAGCTTTTATTTTACCTATGCGGATAGTATACAAGCAGGCTCATCTGGTACAAACTCTGATGGGACAACGGTTGTTTTAGCCCCATCACGTAGTACACAATATGAACTTGGCATGAAAACGTCTATTGAAAAAATGGATATAAGCACAGCTGTCTTTGAGATTTCACGCCCAATTGCGTATCAAGGCAGTAATGGGGTTTTTGATGAACAAGGCGAACAGCGCAATAGAGGTGTTGAACTGATGCTTTTTGGAAAAATTACCGAAAACTTTAGTGCATTTGGAGGAATTACTTATTTAGATCCAACGCTTCAAGATGCGAAAGTCTCAAGCATGAGTGGGAACCAAGTTGTAGGGATGCCATCATATCAATACAATCTATTGCTCGACTACGTAATTCCAGTAAGTCGTGGTCTTCTAGGCTTTAGTAGCAATTTCCACTATACAGGGGAAAGAGCTATTGATGAAGCAAACTCTCAATGGGTAGATGGGTATTTTACAGTTGATCTTGGGGCAAGGTATATAACAAAACATTTATTAGGTGATAAAACAACCTTTAGAGTAGGTATTAATAACATCACGAATGAAAAATATTGGGATAGCGTCTTTGCATCAAGTGGATTTGACGGTTCAGGGAACACGGGGGCTACTCAGCTATTTTTAGGAGAGCCAAGAAGGATATTCGCTTCAATGCAGGTTTTGTTCTAGTAATTTTATGTTGGTTAAAAAAATTGGACTTGTAGTAATAAAAGCATTTACGAGAAAGATATCGTCTTTGCTCTATGCAACTGCAT
>RZYX01000209.1 GCA_009930155.1 Clostridia bacterium
TTTTGGTATAATAATTGTGTTTATATTCTTTTCTTTTGGAACGATATTCGGATTTGAATTGTTCATACTTTCTCTCTCTGAATTCTCGCTCTTCATCAGTAATAGTCGTAGCGCTGATTTTATTTGACAAATTGGTTGAAACGTTATTATATGCTTTTCCAATAACATCTTTTACCCTGCGCTCCTGTCTTTTAATAATTATTGCCTTCTGTTTACAACTAACCCCATCATAAGAGCGAGAACAATATTTTTCATCAGCTTTAGTAGGAATAAACCATCTTCCACAAAGTTGGCATTTGTTCAAAAGGTAACCTCTATTAACTATTTCGTTAAGCAAAGAACATAAAACATCGCTGAAATTATCGCAAAAATACCTGCTTCCCGTAGAATAATCATAGTTTATCGCCTTCAAAAAAAAGCTATCGTCGCTGTAACAATAATCAAAGGGTGCCATATACTCAGTACGCTCATTATCATAAAGATACCTAATATAACTAAAATTGAGAGGCAGGGTGATTACATAAGTATTTCTAAATACATACCATGAGTGTTTGCAAACTGAAATATTGTTCTCATGACATACATTTAAGAAGCCCAAAATAGGCATGGTAAACCTGTAGTCAGGCGAATAAATTTTAAAATATGATTCGCAAATAACCTTAGATGCTTCGCAAGCTTCTAAGTTTTCGTAATTAACAAGCTTAATATATTTATAAAAAGTCATGAGAAAATCCCAATATTGATCATCCGTCTTTTTTATTTCGGTATCATCTATCTGGACGCAGGCAAGATCTCCAAATAGAATACCGCTATCTAATACATAGTGCTGCTCAATACATTCTGAAAATATAACTTCAACCATCAATTCACTATTTTCATTTTCATAGAATTCAAGGCTACATTCTTTTGCTGCTTCAATGTTCATAATTGCCCCCATGTTGTGCTTATTGTTATTATTATATATTACTCACAAATTACAATTGCAACATTGTTGTTATTGTGGTGTAATGACGATAGTTACAATAACGAACGCTTTTTATTTGCCCTAACATATTGTGACTAACGTTTCGTGTTTATAATACTCACAATTAGGGCGCGTGTCAAGAGCAAATATAAAGGAGGTGAAAAGATGAACAACATTGATATTCGCACAGCTGCACAGGCAAAAAACATAAGACTCTGGCAAATTGCTGCGCGGCAGAACAAACGCAGAAAAAGCAAGTATTTTACAGATTATTGACGAGCTAGCAAAGGAAAACAATTGAACCAATGCCAAACTAAACAAGGGGGGAAAAACTATAGAAAAATTATGTTTCAGCGTTGAGGAAATGGCAGAAAGCCTGGGCATAAACAGAATATCGGCGTATCAGTTGACAAAGAGGCAAGACTTTTACCCCGCTTTTCATATCGGGCGGCGCATTCTCATTAATGCGTCCAAGCTGCAAGAGTGGTTGAACGAACAGGGGGGAGAGTAATACCTTGCCAAAAAAAACAAAAAAGCCATTATTAGGATGGTGCAGCGCAGACTTAGGTGGCAGTGAAAAACGCTTCATTCAACTTGGCGTATCCTTCTTTGAACACCCCGCTGTTTTAGGCTTAACACCATCGGAGTTAAAGCTGTACTTATATGCGATAAAAGAAGCAGGGCAAAATCGAGAATTTGAGCTTCCCCGCGCTATTTCGAAAAAGTTTATGTCGCCTCCAACATTTCATGACGCTATGGAAGGGCTGAACAAGAAAGGCTTTATCGAAACAATAGTTAAGGGAAAAACTACTCGCGAAAACAACCGTTATCGCTTTGTTTTTGGCTGGAAACAACCGCTATAAAAAACACCTCCCTACTGGCTATATATAGAGATGTGTTCGTTTTTCGAATAATGCCATAATTTTACAATCAATAAAAGTGCTTGATTTTCGGTACTTTATGAAAATGTAATTATTCGAAATTTTAACAGTGTAAGAATAAAAATAATAAATTTCGGGGTTAATCATTCGAATTTTTATCAGTGTTTATTCGATTTTTTATCAGCCAAAATTAATAATAGATAATGATTGATGGAGGATATACATAATGCAACGACTTACAAGAACAAAAGCAATACGAGCAAAATGCCTTGAGTGCATGTGCGGTCAGAAAGGTGAAGTAAAACACTGTCCTTGCGCAGATTGCCCGCTTTTTCCGTACCGTTTGGGGCGTGAAGATAAAACGGCATATAATTTGACCCCCTAAAACGTTAATATAAAAAACCACGCAAAAAGCGTAGTTTTTAGGGCAAGTATGAGGGGTTAAGATAACGGGATAATCTCTATCAATATGAATTAATGGAGTCCATAAAAAGGAAATATAATTCTTTTAGTCAAAAAAGCACGAGATAATTATTTTGGCACTATATCGTGCGCGCACGAGGAATTCATATAGTGTTACTAGGATTATTTTCTGACTATATACGCGCGGGCGCGGATACTAACAATGTGTCCCGCCCGCTTTGATTTATTTTATGCATTTGCCGTCGAGGGGTAGGGGTACGGGGGAGGTACATGCGTTATGCGTCGTGGTGGGACTCCTTGAGGTATTCGAAAAGATATACTTGAAGTTATAAGGGCAGCCCCCCCTTTGACGGGGGCGG
>RZYX01000210.1 GCA_009930155.1 Clostridia bacterium
ATAAACTACTATTTAATCTTATCAAATACTTCTGTGACTGAATCAACCACATCAAGCACTTTCACCACTCCGTCAACAATCTATCGTTCCGTCATATATAATGTCACGAGCCTAACTGTTCCCTTTAAAGGCGAAAACAACTATTTCTTCACCGTGACAAACAAAACTGGAGTTGCCACACAAAGACGAATTAATATGAATTTTGACGTTATTCAAGGCACTTTTTATGCTTATAATTCAATCGGGGAACAATATGTCATCACACAAGGTGCAGGCACAAATCTAAATGTTTTAAAATTTTCATACACAAAAAACAATTCCTCTGCGGCTTCCTACTATAATGTCGCTAGTTTATATTATGAATACTATAATTTTGCTCTAACCGAAGATGACCCAAACTATTCTTCATCTTCCTATCCATTCTCTTCATCTGTCACCTATCAAGACAATCTCTTTGCCACGCCAGATGAAGGCGGGGTTATATTTAGTGTGGATTCAATCAATGTCACCTATGATTCGGGCTTGGGACTTAGTGGTGTGACGAAACCTGGAAAATATGTCATCACTCGTGTTTATCAAGGTGGCACTCACAAAAGGGTGGACAACGGCGATGGCACTTACTCTTTTATCCTTGAAAGTGGTGGGGATTACTACACAAACGATGGTGGCGAAACTTTCATCTATCTTTTCGGTGCAGATTCAAAAGTTCGAAGATACACTGTGTATGTCGACCACAATGGCATAATAACTGAAGCAACTTCAAATAGAGATGCGGTGGGAAACAACATTTCCATTATTCTCGGCACAGATAACAGCGTTTCAAATCAATGGACTTTTAAAGAATTTTATAAAACTTCCCTTGCTGGCAATTCACTCACGACAAACAAAGTGCCAGTTCAAATCAATGTTCCTTATTCAAAATATTTTTTAACCACTTCTTCGTCATATGTTTTTTCAAATTTGAATTTTGCAAAACTTAGTGTTAAAATTTATTATAGTTCTGGCACGGCAAACATAACCTATGTTTCAAATATAAACACATATAATGTCTCGACAGGAATGCTAACTTGCTCGGCTCTTGTGAGTTCTAAAAACCCTTCTGGCAACCTCCTATTCTCAAATGAAGGCAGATATAACGTCGTCATAACCGACAAGACAGAGACCACCCCAACAACCTATTCCTTTGTGTTCTATATCACCTATTCTTCGCCTGAGATTTCTATATATACTCACAGTTTTTCATCTTCAACTTTCAGCAACACCCTCCTCACAAACGAAGATAATTCAAACAATTTTGCCACAAATATAAAGGCAGTGAACGACATTTCTTCTTTAGAAGATAACAAAATTTATCTCAAATGGAATGACCCAAGCACTCCATACCTTGCTCAAATAGACAAAATTACTGTGAGTGTTCAAAACAGCGATAGTACGACTTCGTCATATTCCATAATACTTTCCGAACTTAACAAAAACACAATTATTTCAAGTTTAAACGGAGAAGTCAATCTTTCGCTTGGAGATTCCACTAACCTAATCACTAGCGGGCAATTTGTGCTTTCTTTTCATTTGGCTTACTACAACCCAACCTCTCCATATGAGACTTTTGACAGCAAAAATTATTATAGATATTCCTATCAAATGGCTCTTTCCATCGCAAATGAAGTGAAATACACAATCGTTGTTTCCTACATTTCTATCTTAGATAATTCTGAGAGTTTTGACAGGAACGATGACACAAGTTTTGCCGACTCCACCTACACCGTCACTATTGACAGAACAAAACCAAATGTAAACATAAATCGACTTATAAATTCTGAGTCGCTTTTAATGCACTATTTTACAAACACAAGCGAATTTAAAGAAGAGAACTATAACTATGAAGCAAATGGGACTTCGTCTGACCCAACTTCACTCACCTATGCTTTTGGGATTAACAGTTCTTTCGCGCTGACATACTCTTCAAGTGAGACTTTAAACTATTTCTACATTCGCTCCTATGATAAATATAACGGCGATTATTCAAGCATCACACCTGATATGATTGACACAATCTACCCCTCCTCGCACGCATATTATGAAAATCAATTATTTAACTAATTTTTATTACTTTAAAATACAAAAATACTCAAATACTTTTAATAATTTAAAAGTAGGTGTTCGTGTAAATTAATTGGATAGTTGTTAAAATATTATCATGCTTAATAATCCAATGGTGATTGGCATTATGCTTTTTATTTTAGGAAGCATAATCGGTTATTTTGTGAGACAATATTTAGCTGTTTCAAAAGCTGATTCAGTTGAAGCTCAATTGAAGATTAAAGTTCAAGAAGCAAGAGAAAAAGCTAAAGAAATTGTTTTACAAGCAAAAGAAGAGGCGACTAAAATTTTAGACGATATTCGTAAAGACGAAAAAGAAAGAAAAGAGCAGACAGATAAAATTGAAAGTCGTTTAATTAAAAGAGAAGAGTTATTAGATCATAGACAAACAGAAGTTGATAGAAATCAAAAGAAAGTAGAGGAAGATATCTCCAAATTAAAGATAATTAAGGAAGATATCTTGAAAATGAAAGAGTCTGAAGAAAAAAGATTGTCAGACATTGCAAATA
>RZYX01000211.1 GCA_009930155.1 Clostridia bacterium
AACCAAGTATCGGAGGTGATTGTTTTGCCAGGATTAGATCGAACTGGTCCTTTTGGAACGGGACCGATGACAGGACGAAAGTTAGGTAATTGTAATTACGTTGCAAAGCCAAAGTTTTTGGGTTATGGATTTAGAAAGAATAAACAATATAAGAATAGATACTTACAGTATTTTGCCTGGTTAATACCAAGTGCAATGATAGGTGTCTATTACGTGCTAAAAACTGGAACAAAAAATAGTAAAAAAAGGAGGTAAAAATTATGCCAAGAAGAGATGGAACGGGACCAATGGGAATCGGAGCAATGACAGGAAGAGGCGCTGGATATTGCAATCCAGCTATGAATGCAACACTCGACAACCAGCCAATTTATTTTGGAGGATATGGATGTAGAAGAGGCAATCGCAGACAATTTTGTGTTGCAGGTGCACCTGGTTATCCAAGAAATAATTATCTACAAAATAGTGTTGAAATGGATGAAAAAACATTATTGAGTAATCAGGAAACATTGTTAGAGAATCAGCTCAAGCAGATAAAAGACAGATTATCTAAAATAAGTAAAGAGTCAGAGTAATTAAAATGGGAGGAAGCCAGCAAGGACTGGCTTCTTCCCAAAAGTAAAAGGTGGTCTGAATGGGATTAAGAAATATTAGATATCATCAAGAAAAAGATACGATTTTAAGAAAAAAATCAAAAATTGTGAAAGCGGTTGATGAAAAAATTTTAGAATTGTTAGAAGATATGGCTGAAACAATGTATCAGGAAGACGGCGTAGGATTAGCAGCACCACAGATAGGAATTTTAAAAAGATTAGTTGTGATTGATGTTGGTGAAGGTTTGATAAAATTAATAAATCCTGTTATTATTGAAGCAAGTGGAGAACAGCAAGGGATAGAAGGATGCTTGAGTGTGCCGGGTGTTTCGGGTGAAGTGATAAGACCCCAAAAAGTTCGCATAGGAGCACAGAATGAAAAAGGTGAATATATTGAACTGGAGGGTGAAGATTTATTGGCTCGTGCATTTTGTCATGAACTTGATCATCTTGAAGGAATATTATTTATCGATAAAATGCTTCCGGATACAGAAATAAATAGTACACTATAATTATCGGAGGATAAAGTGAATTAAAAATCAATTCACATCCCTGATATAAGAACCGCCCAAGGCGGTACATGGGAGCTGGTATGGAAATAACACTTGATTGTATTCCTTGTATGTTAAAACAGGCATTGGAATCTTCACGAATGGTTACGAATGATATAGATAAACAAGAGAAGATAATGGAAGAGGCGCTTTCGGTGTTGTTAAATTTCAAGTTATATAGAAATTCTCCAGATTTAGCGAGGAAAATCCATCAAATTATCAAAAATCTGACAGGAGTAGCCGATTCGTATTATGAGATAAAAAGAAGGGATTTAAAAGCAGCAAATGAACTATATCCTTTTTTGAAAGAGTTCATGAAAAAGCAAGAGGGAAACATATATTGGGCCTTGAAAACAGCAGCGACAGGGAATAATATCGATGCTGCAATCTACCAAACTATTGATGTTAAAAATTGTGTGGAACGTGAATTAGAAAAAGAGTTTTCCATTTGTGATTTAAATATCTTTGAACAGAAGTTAAAAACAGCATCTAATATATTGATTATTGGAGATAATACAGGCGAAACAGTTTTCGATAAAATATTGATTGAGAATTTGCCTGAAATACCAGTTGTGTATGGTGTTAGAAGTGCCCCTATTTTAAATGACACAACAGAAAAGGAAGCCTATGAATCCGGACTTGGAGAAGTATCAACTATTATATCAACAGGATGCAATGCTCCAGGAACAATATTAGAAGACTGTAATGAAAAATTTATTGATATATTCAATGAAGCTGATATTATTATAAGCAAGGGACAAGGAAATTTTGAAGCTCTTTCGGAAAGGCAGGGGAACTTGTTTTTTCTATTAAAAGCGAAATGCCCAATGATAGCAAATAAGTTGAATGTAAATTTAAATGATTATGTCTTCAAGTATAATGGAGATTAGTGAATGATAAAGGAGCTGACAAATGGCAAGACCAACAAAATGGAGAAAAATTGATAATTTACCAACAGTACAGTATTTTGTACCTTCAGAAAACAGAATAGAAGAAGTGCCGGAGAATGTTTTAAAACTTGAAGAGCTTGAGGCAATTCGGTTAAAAGATCTTGAGGGTTTAGAGCAAGAGGAGTGTGCGGATAGAATGGAAGTATCAAGACCAACATTTCAAAGGATTTTGCTTGTGGCTAGAGGAAAAGTGGCTGATAGTTTGATCAATGGGAAAGGCATATGTATTGAGGGTGGTAATTTCACACGTAACATATGTCCGGTGCTGTGCATGGATTGTGGTAAAGAATGGAAGGAGAGTATTGAAAACTTAGAACGATTACGAAAGGAAGACTATACTTGTCATAATTGTGGTTCAACAAAAGTTGTTTGCAAAGACAATTGTAAAGGGAAGTTCTGTAATAAGACTTGCCGTAGGTATGGAAGACAAGAAGTTTATAATAACCCTAATTAATGCTTCGTTAGTTGTAGAAAATCACATAATTAAAATATGGAAAAGCAATGAAGGAAAAGTATC
>RZYX01000212.1 GCA_009930155.1 Clostridia bacterium
AACCTATACGGTCGCGGGGATTTATCATAAAACCAAGATTCGAAAATAATTCAAACCCGCCAAATCTTATACATAGATTATTTACTGATATCATATTAAAATCTGATTATGATTCCATAATCTTTTCGATAGCAGTGTCGTATTTTTGTTTTTCGTCTGCAATAAATCCAAAAGATTTGTCATCAATTCTTAACTCACCTTTAGTAACATGTCCCAATGTTGTAAATGGGAAATCATGAGCAAGCATAAAATCGATAAAATCGGGTTCTTTTTCTATTTCAACAGAAACGACAACTCTTCCTTGTGCTTCACCAAATAAAAACGCATCAGTTCTAAACTCTGCTGGAGTAGTAATGTCAAAACCTAAATTTCTTGGCATTGCCGACTCAAGCAAGGCAATATATAATCCACCATCCGAGACGTCGTGCATAGAGTTAACTAAACTGTTTTTAGCCAAATCTTGCAGTAGATTAACAAGCTCAAATTCAAAATCCAAATCAAATTCCGGTGCCGGTGATTGTTTCACTTTGTGATAAGAATATAGGTATTCTGAAGATGCTATATCGTTACTGGATTTTCCAATCATGTAAATCATATCGCCTTTTTGGCGGAAAGCTAAAGAGGTTTGATACATTTTTTCGTCGAGTATGCCCAGCATTCCTATTGTTGGTGTAGGAGAAACAGGTTCTGTTTTTCCATTAATTGTTGTCTGATTATAGAATGAAACGTTTCCGCCGGTTACTGGAGTATCAAACTTGCGACAAGCAGCACCCATTCCTTTTATTGCATTAACAAATTGCCAAAATGCTTCGGGACTGTGAGGCGACCCAAAATTAAGACAATTTGTAATAGCTAATGGTCTTGCCCCCGAACATGCTATATTTCTGGCAGCTTCTGCAACGGCAATCATAGTTCCTTTTTCGGGATCAGCTTTTACATATCTACTATTACAATCGGTTGTTACTGCCAATGCTTTATTTGTTCCCTTAATGTTGATAATTCCCGCATCCGATGGGCGATTTGTGCTTAAGTTTACAGTGCGAACCATACTGTCGTACTGCTCGTAAACCCATCTTTTTGATGCAATATTGGGATGTGTAGTTAAAAACTCTGCAACCTCTTTCAGATTTACATTTGAGGGGATGTCGTTAATGTCAAAATTTTTATTTTCCTGAAAATATGCAGGCTCTTTATATTCTCTTTCGTAAACAGGTGCACCACCACCAAGAACAAGACTGTCGGCCGGAACCTCAGCAACAAGCTCATTATTAAAATAAAAATAAAGCTTGTCTTCGTTTATAACTTCGCCAATTTTGGCACAATTTAAATCCCATTTTTCAAAAATATCTTCAACAACTTTTTCTTGTCCGTTTTTAATAACAACAAGCATTCTTTCTTGCGATTCGCTTAGCAAAATTTCCCATGCTTCCATGTTTTGCTGACGTAATGGAACGTCAGAAAGATTGATTTTCATTCCGCTTTTACCTTTTGCCGACATTTCGCTTGTTGAACAAATAATGCCTGCAGCTCCCATATCTTGCATACCAACAATAGCATCGGTTTCGGCTAATTCTAGTGTCGCCTCAAGCAAAAGTTTTTCCTGAAATGGGTCGCCAACTTGTATCGATGGGATATCTTCGGCTGAGTCTTCGGTTAAATCGGCAGACGCAAAAGTAGCTCCATGTATTCCGTCTTTACCGGTCGATGAACCCACAATATAAACAGGATTGCCTTCGCCGTATGCAATTGCCGAAATCATTTTGCCTTTTTGCATAATACCAACCGACATGGCGTTTACTAATGGGTTAGTGTTGTACGATTCGTCAAAGAAAACTTCTCCACCTAAAACAGGTACACCAAAAGAGTTTCCATAATCTCCAATTCCTTTGACAACGCCTTTTAATAGCCACTTTGTTCTGTCTGTTTCGATATTCCCAAACCTTAAAGAATTTAATTGAGCAATAGGACGTGCGCCCATTGTGAAAATATCGCGATTTATTCCGCCTACTCCGGTAGCTGCTCCTTGATATGGCTCAACAGCTGATGGGTGATTGTGCGACTCAATCTTAAATGCACATGCCATGTCGTTCCCAATATCAACAAGACCGGCGTTTTCTTCTCCTGCTCCTGTTAATAAGCAACCACCATCACGAGGTAAAGTTTTTAGCCATTTTATCGAATTTTTATACGAAGCATGCTCGCTCCACATCACCGAGTAAATACTTAACTCCGTAAAATTAGGCTCACGACCTAAATAATCTGTTATCATTTTAAACTCTTCGGCGTTGATACCCAACTCCTTAGCCACTTCGAGGTTTACTTTTGATTCTGACATAGTTCTTATTTTTTTAAGGTAACAAACCTAATCATTTTTAATAAGATTTCATCGTGAAAAATGATTAAGTTATAAATATCAAATCATTAAATTTGTGAATAACTTTCTCATGCTAATCGTTTTACTGCGTTTTTGATACTGTTAAGTGCAAAAATAAAAACTACTATAACCCGCATTATTCATGCGATTAGCTTTGTGTAGATACAAGGCGTCTAACTTTGCAGTCATACTTTTGTATTACAATGAGTTAGCAACGCAGTAGAT
>RZYX01000213.1 GCA_009930155.1 Clostridia bacterium
CATTACAGGTTGGTGAAATCTGCTCTAACCATAGGGTATTGGACAAGCTGTTGCTCAAATATCTGCAATATGGTTCGATGCCCTCATGGAAAAAGAACGGTTCGGCATGTTTTTCTATTGCAATGGGGATTGATTCCATCCCGGGAGTGAATACCCTATTGCAATCGAATCTCCGTATTTTGTATTTGTTTGATGCCTGGCCGGACAAACATACACGTATCGAAAAGATAGTTAAGCATTTGAAGATCGATTTGCTGTTGGTAAGTTCGTCGCAATCGGCTTCCATGTTACAAGTACGTCTGCCCCGCACCAAAGTATTGTTTTGTCCGGAGGCATGTAAAGTTGAGGAGTATAAATGCAAGCCGCTTATTGATAGAAAAATTGACCTGTTGCAGTTGGGTAGGCGTTACGAACCTGTGCATAAAGCTTTGATAACAGATTCGGGCCTTAATTATTTGTATCAAAAAGAATCAGGATCACTTACTTTCGCCTCGCAGGATTTATTGAAGCAAGGATTTGCCGATTCGAAGCTATCGCTTTGTTTTCCTAAAACGATGACCCATCCTGTCGAATCCGGAGGAGTAGAAACTGTTACAAACCGATATTTCCAATCTATGGCATCTAAATGTCTGGTTATTGGTAAGGCTCCACAGGAGTTGATACAGATATTCGGTTATAATCCGGTAGTAGAACTTGATTTGAAAGATCCGTTGGGGCATGTAAAGAAGATACTTGACAATATAACTGATTACGAGTCGTTTATAGAACATAATTATACCATATTAAAGAGAGATCATACTTGGTTGAACAGATGGTTGTTTATCCGGAATGAAATAAATAAATTATCCTGATGCAAAAGATACAAACAGACATACTTTGGTTATTTGGAGCAAAAGGAACACTTTTGTTGGCTAATTTTGTCGTAATTTCGATTACACTGGATTTGCTTTCAACAAAAATCTACGGAGTATGGATAACATTATATACTACAATTTCCTGGCTTAGTTTTTTTGATTTAGGTTTGGGTAACGGCATGCGAAATCTTTTTGCCGTAAACAGAGCCATAGGTAATCAGGAAAAAAACAAACAGCTTGTAAGTACTTCCTATATTATCGTTCTGGGTATAGCCCTTATTTTGCTGATAGTGGGATTGCCGTTTGTATACTATGCAGATATTGCCCGATTTTTTAATATAAGTGATATCGCGATTCCTGATTTAAGATGTGTTTTGTCTTTATTAGTAGTTGTAACGTCCTTGCAGTTAATTACTAAATTGATAAATTCAATTTTTCTTGCCGATCAGAAACCGGCGCTCTCGTCACTTATCGATTGTTCGGGAGTTGTTTGCTCGCTTCTGCTTTTATTTATTTTAAAAGACAGGCTGGTTGGGAGTTTATTTAACCTGGCACTGATTATTACACTTCCAACATTCATCATCTCTTTTATTGTGACGCTTTTTGCCTTTAATAAGAATTATAGAAAGTTAAAGCCTTCATTGAAGTGTTTCAATTTAAAGATCAGCAATAAATTAATAAATCTGGGACTTCGGTTTTTTCTGATTCAGCTATCTGCACTGATTATATTGCAGGGAAGCAATATAATCATTTTAAAATTTATCGGGGCTGAAGAGGTTTCAGTCTTCAGTCTTGTTTACAAGTATTTTAATGTCATTGTAACAATATTTACCCTTGTTCTTACTCCCTATTGGAGTTTCTTTACCGATTCGTATGCAAAAAATAATTATAACCAGCTTAAACAAGGATTCAAACAACTGCTTATTTCATGGCTGGCAATCAGTATGGTTGGAGTTGTAATGTGGATTGCATTGCCCTTTAGTTTCAAGATATGGTTAAATCAGGAATTGGATATTCCAGTCTATTTGCCGGTTTCGCTGTTATTGTTTTCTATTTTCAGCAACTTGGGATCTGTGTTTATCTATTTTTTAAACGGAACAAGCAGTTATTTGAATTTTCAGTTGGCGATTGTTTTGGCTTTTGCGGCTCTGCTATATCCGTTAAGTGCCTATCTGTTGCCTACTTATGGTGTGTTAGGTGTTGTATTTACGATGTTTTTTGCAAATTCTTACGGCGTTCTGTTTGCTCCTTATCTTTCTTATAAGGTGTTGAAGAGAATGAAGTCTAATTAATGTTGTAACAGCCAATATATGATAAAGATCTTAGATATAGAGAAAGCGATATTAATGTTAATTCTGTTCTCAATTGCGATTTTGGGATATGAGGTTCAATTTATGTCTTATGTTCTGTCGGCAATCGTAGTTGGATACTTTATGTTAAAAGGTGAATTGCAGTTAAGTCGGTATGGGGTATTGATTCCATTGATTTTATTATTGATACTAGGGACGAGGATAGGTACCGGATTCCGGCTTGTTGATATTGTGAGAGATTATATCTATTTTTCGTCGCCAATATTATCTTTCTTATTGGGAGTGATTCTGTATAAACGAATTTCGTTGCAAAAGCTCATGATTCTTTTTGTTGCTTTCGGTACAATTTATTCTCTTTATTAT
>RZYX01000052.1 GCA_009930155.1 Clostridia bacterium
GCTTCTGGTGCTTACTTTGTAAGAGTTAACTCTGAAGTATTTAAAGTTAACGTTGTTAAATAATAAAACATTTTAATATACTTAAAAGAGGCTGCACTGGTGCAGCCTCTTTTTTTTACAAAACCACTTATTTTAACCACCTAACACACAAATTTATCAATTTGTCTATAAAAATACCTTAAAAACACCTGCTGGTATTTATTTTTATCTTATCTTTGCATTTAAATAAAATATTACTAATGTTAAACTTAAATTTTTAAAATTATGAAAAAAATCACTCTAATGTTAGCACTTTTTGTTTTTATTGCCGGTAGCGCAATGTCACAAAAAGCCGTAAAATCGTTCGGCAAAATGCCAACACAATCACAAACAACTGGATTAAAAGCTTTAACAGGAGAGATAACATCTCCTTCATCTAGTTACGTTTCTGGAACAACTTTTGATCTAACTATTGAATACGTACATGTTAGTGCTGATTATGAATGGGTTGATGGTATTTCATTAACATTCCCTTCTGGTGTCACTGTAAACTCTGCTATTAATATTGGTGAGGCTGCATGGAACTCTGAAACTGGAGATGGTGTAGAAACAACATGGGGAAATATGACTGGTGGTTCAGGATCAGGTTCTATTTCAGCAGATGTACAATGGACAGTTAACATTACTATTGATGCTGGATTTTCTGGTGACCTAACTATTGCATACTCTGTTATTGGTGATGGGTATGGTGCAGAACCACACTCTTTAGCTGGCAATATTGTTTTAACAGAGGCTGCAGATACTGATCTAGCTGTAACAGCTGTAACACCAAATTATATGTCAACAGGTACTTCTGCAACTCCAGTTGTAACTGTTTATAATAATGGTTTAATTGCACAAGATGTTTTCGATGTAGTAGTTGTAATAAATGATGGAACAAGTGATGTTTATACTTCAACAAAAAATGTTGTTGCTGCTGGTTTAGCTAGTATTACTAGTACAGACGTAACAATGGATGACGTTTGGACAACTCCTGCTGATGGAAACTATACAATTACTGCTACTGTTACCGCAGTAAGTGATGCTAACAATAGTAACGATGAATTGGTTATTGGTTGCTTTGTTGGATCATTCTTTGATGCACAGGCTGGTAACACAACTGATCTTACTTATGGATCCATTGCTTTAGTAGATGGAACCTATACTGAAACAGGGGCGATAGGAACAGACCCATTCCCAATGGCTGAAGAATTTGATGGTACAGATGTTTACAGAGTTCATGATGATTTAACCTATGGTACAGTAAACCCTATTGGTGACTATACTGCTGTAGGAACATTCACAGGTGTAACAGGTACTCCAACAGGTTTAGCTTATGACCACCAAAATGATATTATGTATGTATGTGTTCTTGATGGTTCTAACTTACCTCAACTCTGTACAGCTGATTTAGGTACTGGTGTACTTACTCTAGTAGGTACTGGTGCCGAAGGAATGATTATTGGTATGGACTTCGCTAATGATGGTATGCTTTATGGTCCTGGACTTAATGACAATCTATATCAAATTGATCCTGCTACAGGCACGGTTACTCTAATTGGTGCACTTGGTGTTGACATTAATTATGGACAAGATGTTTCTTTTGATTTCGAAGCAAACAAACTTTACACTGTTACTTGTGGTGCAGTTTATGAGTTTGGATATTATGATTTAGCTACAGGTGCATTTACTTCTATAGCAGATATGGGTGGAGATCAATATGCAACTTTTACAATTACTAAAGATCCAATTGGTCCATTACCAATAAGTCTTGAACCTACAAACATGTCTACTGACGTGGCAATTGATGCAACAGTTTCTGCGACATTTCACGTTAATGTTTTTGAAACAGATTTCTCAGGAATAAATATCACCCCTGATCCTGGAAACGTAACTGCAAGTATTGTTGACGATGTTCTTACAATTGCTCATGACAACTTTGCTTTTGATACTGAGTATACAGTAACTATTCCTATGGGAAGTATTAATGATGGTTCTGATGATTTGGCTTTTGATGTTGTTTGGAGCTTTACAACAGCTTTAGACCCAACTGCATGTAATGATCCTAGCGATGCTGTATTTACAGATATTACTGCATTTACTGCAACAGTTAGCTGGACAGAAAATGGACCTGCTACAGATTGGAATGTTATCTATGGCGCAGATGGATTTGACCCATTAAGTCAAGGTACTACTGAAGTAGTAGCTACAGACCCAACTGTTGGATTATCAGGTTTAGATGCTACAACAACTTATGATGTTTACATACAAGCATTATGTGGTGGTGGTATTGAAAGTGGACTAGCAGGACCATACCAATTCACAACTGATTGTGATGTGGCTACTGAATTAAACGAAAGTTTCGAAACTGCTGTCCCTCCAATTTGCTGGGATAATTATCAAGCTGGCGCAGGAACAAGTGTTTGGATTCAAACTGATGCTAACGCTACTGATGGTACATATGCTGCTTTTGCTGGATATGAAGACTCTGGTTCAATCAATGAGCAATGGTTAGTAACAGGTGTAATAACTGTTCCAGAAAACTACAGCTTAACATTTGATGCTACCGATGATATGGCTTCAGACTATAGTTCTACTCTAGTTGTTAAAGTTTCAACTGATGGGGGTACTATATATACAGATCTTTTAACTATTGCTGAAGCTGATGTTACATCAGATACATATAGCCACTTTGTTGTTGATGTTAGTTCATATGGCACACAGAATGCAAAATTTGCATTTGTTATGATTGATGACGATGGAGATAATTGGTATCTTGACAATGTAAAATTAGAGCTTGTTTCAGATGTTGAATCAAATATTTCTTCTAACATCTCTGTTTATCCTAACCCAACTAACAATGTAATCACTGTTGCTAACGCTGAGAACTCAAATATTGTTGTTCTTAACATGGTAGGTGAAGTAGTTGCTTCTATCGAAAATGCTTCTGCTAACCAAACTATCGACATCAGCAACTTGGCTTCTGGTGCTTACTTTGTAAGAGTTAACTCTGAAGTATTTAAAGTTAACGTTGTTAAATAATTACAACTTTTAAAATATTAAAAAAGTCCGTCAATCGACGGACTTTTTTTTATTCTATCGGATAATGCGGGCAGTATATAATTAAGCATAATTTTTAGCAATTTTCAAAAGGGAAAAAGAGATAAATCCGATTTTCTGAAGAGTAATAACTTCGTCCTATTAGTGATAATACAATCCCATTACTATTCTTTAAAAATATTTCCCTAACTTTCTCCTTGATGAACCGAACGGAGTGAGCTCGTGAACACCTTTGAAAATAATGTTTTGTGAACATAAAGTTACAAAGAATCAAGATCAGGTAATGCCTTCAGCCCGCCTCTATAAATAAAAGAATTGTATGGCAACCTAGTATAAAATAAAGCGTTGTCTATATTTCTTAAAGGAGCTTTATTTTATAAACGACATGTCGGCTTGCCACAATTCTATTTATTTATATTACTCACAATTTAATAAAATTTAAAGGTGTTCGTGAGCTGCAAGCAGGTACACCGCTAGAGCGGCCGGGCTACCTGATCAGGCCAACGCTCTTGCGTTTACAAACAATCTAGGGAACTTTGTCCATGTTATGTCATTACAAAAAATTAAACTATTTTGTCCATTACGCCTAATTTAACAATACTAATAATAACTTGATTTTATTGTACTCCAAAGAAAATCGGATTATTTCCTATAATCTCCGCCTAAATTCACTTGTGCAAATTGCAGCAGCAATAGAAACATTCAAAGACTCCGCATGCTGTCCAGCTATCGAAAATGGTGGAATAAACAGTCGCTCATCAACAATTGAGGCAACAGAATCTGAAATTCCGTTTCCTTCATTACCCAATACAAACAAAGCCGATTCGGGTAAATCTGTTTTATAAATATTCTGTCCATCTAAAAAAGTTCCATAAACACATTGCTTGGTAACCGTTTTATACTCAGACAAAAAGCCTTCTAAATCAACATAATGAACCTTAACCCTAAAAATTGCTCCCATGCTTGCTTGTACAACCTTAGGATTATAGACATCGACAGAATTTGCCGAACACACAAGATTTTCAACTCCATACCAATCGCAAATTCGCATAATAGTCCCTAAATTTCCGGGATCCTGTATGTCTTCTATTGCAACAGTTAGCTTTGATTTAAAACTAAAAATATCAAATTGGTATTGTGGAATTTCAATTACTGCCAATATTCCCGGTGCTGTTTTGTGATTTGATATTTTTTTCATGCCGGCCTCATCAGTAGTATAAACTTCAAAAGTATCAGAATCGACAGCAGTTCTTTTATCCTCATTAAAAACGACCATTTTAATAACTAGCCCTGAGTTCATTGCCTCTTCAAAAATCTTATCCCCTTCTACAACAAACAATCCTTTGTCAATGCGATGTTTTTTTACAGACAATGAGTTTATTAAACTAATCTTTGCTTTTGATAATTCGTGTATCATTCAACAGTAATATAAGGTAAAATTTTATCGTAGGTCTCTTTATCTATTGCTTTTTGAGTTACTAACTCTTGCAGAGTTTCTATCTTTCCGGCAAACTTACGATAATTTAAAATGCTATTTGTGGTCTCTTTATTAATATAAGGATGACTAATTAGAGTTTTAAAATCGGCAATATTCAAATTAATTTTCGCAATTAAAGATTGGTCAATAGTAAAACTGTATTTTACGGCTTCAAAAAGTTCATCAGTAAAGCCATATACCTCCATTAGCTGATTAATATTTACAAAACCACCAAGTTTTTGTCTATAAGCAACAATCCGCTTTGAGTATGAGGGCCCAATACCGTTGAGTTGCTGAAGCTCAATTTCACTTACTTTGTTAAGTTCAAAAAGTAAGTTATCATTTTTCAAATCAGAGGTCTTGGAATTTGGTATAGCTAAAGTGTCTATATTAATATAAGGTATAAGCTTATCGACGAAATCAGGATCGAGTCCATATATCTTTTTTAAATCGTCGGCCGAATAAAAAACTCCACTTTTATCGCGATATTTAATGATATTATCTGCTTGCCAGGATAAAAATCCAAGTTTTAACAAATCCTGTTTTGTTGCAGTGTTGGGATCAAATTCAAAAAACTCAGGTTCCTGATTTTCATAGTCCTTTTCGGGATACTGAAATTTGTAATCTTTTGTATAAGATTTTTGAGGAATATTAATAAAATCTTTAACATGATCATACTCTTCCGGAGTGATTACATTAACACGCATTAAGTCTTCGGGTTTATAAAACTGCCAGCCTTTCTCGCGGTATTGCAAAATTCCGTTTACTGTTTTAGCCGACAAACCAAGTGTAAGCAATTGATTAGCATCAGCAGTATTGGGATCAAATCTCGAAGGTGCTTTTGAAAAATCAGGAGTTTGGTAAGCAATAAACTTGTCAATATCATTTTCAAATTCGGTAAAATCGACACGTTTGTTTTGCTCAACACTATTCACAACAACTCTCACTGTCACAACAATTGCTAGAATTAGAATAAGTACAATAATCCCATTGCGTTCCCGCTTCGAAAAATTAAAGTATTCTTTTATAAAACCTTTCATGCAGAGTTATTTGTTATTGTATTCAGTTTTGATGTATTTAAAATAATTATCGGCTTCTCTTTTAACAATTGGGGCCAGCAGTATAATTGCAATAAGGTTTGGAATACTCATAAATGTTATCACCATATCGACAAAATTCCACACTAACTCTAACCCCCAAACACAACCTAAAAAAACGAATAATCCATAAACGAAATAGTATGGTTTAATGGCTTTATCGCCCCAAATATATTGTACTGCACGATTTCCATAATACGACCAAGAAATAACAGTAGAGAAAGCAAAAAGCAACAATCCAACACTAACAACATGTTTAGCAATCCAACCCAATCCAACCTCACGAAGGCCTGATTCAAATCCGAGTATTGTCATACTAACACCGGCAGCATCATTATCTGTCCAAGCTCCGGTAACGATTATAACCAAAGCAGTAAGAGTACAAATAATAATAGTATCGACTAGCGGTTCAAGCGAAGCAACTAAACCCTCCTGCATTGGATGATCTGTTTTTGCAGCGGCATGGGCAATAGGTGCAGAACCTTGTCCTGCTTCGTTAGAAAACAATCCGCGCCGAACACCCCAAGTAAGAGTCATGATAAAAGTAGACCCAAAAAAACCACCTGTTGCAGCCGTTCCTGTAAAAGCATCAGTAACTATCAAGCTAAAAGCACCCGGCACAGCTTCTCTAAAAATCACAATAACAACCACAGCAGCGATAAAATAGGAAACAGCCATAAAAGGCACAAGTTTAGATGTAACTTCTGCTATTCGTTTTAGTCCGCCAACAATTATTAACAGAACAAGAGCCGTAATTATTATTGCAGATGTCCACAAAGGCACACCATAACTGGAGTTAAGTGCATCGGCCATTGAGTTTGCCTGAGCCATATTTCCTGTTCCAAAAGAGCACAAAATGGTAGCAAATGCAAAAACTAGTGCAAGAATCTTGGCAAATTTCCCAAGTTTTTCTTTTAACCCAATTTCCATATAATACATGGGACCTCCTGAAACAGAACCATCAGGATTAATTTTTCTAAATTTTTGGGCTAAAGTACACTCTACCATTTTAAGCATCATTCCCAAAAATCCAACAATCCAAATCCAAAAAATTGCTCCGGGGCCTCCCCAATGGATAGCCAAAGCAACTCCAACAATATTTCCGGTACCAACAGTGGCCGACAATGCCGTTGTTAAAGCCTTAAAAGAAGAAACGTCTCCTTTAGTTTTTTTTGATGTAAATTTTCCGGCAACAATTTGAATAGCATGTTTAAACCGCGAAACTTGTAAAAATTTTAGATAAAATGTAAAAAATAAACCGGTTGGTATTAACAGAGCTAAGATCAAATACCCCCCAACATATTCGTTATATGCTTTAATAATGTCGTTTAAAATTTCTGTCATAATATCTATGTTAGTCCATCGACAAAAAACGCTCCTATTGCAACAGCTCCTATTGCTAATGGAGCAACAAACCTAATTATAAAAACTATAATATTTGATAATATAGGAGGTATTTTTCTCGCTTGATTAATTTCATCAACAAAATTCGATTTTCCTAACTTCCAACCGGTATAAATAACAATAAACAACGCACCAAAAGTAAGAAAAACATTTGCCGACATATAGTTCATTAAGTCAAATACAGTTTTTCCAAAGATTGTAAAATCTTTTAGAGGGCCAAACGACAAAGTACATGCAATACCCACCGCCGAAATAGCACTAGCACTAATAGCAGTTGCTTTTTTGCGACTCATTTTATGCTCTTCGATTAAATAAGCGACCACAACTTCTAGTACAGATATTGTACTTGTTAAAGCAGCAACTGAAAGCAAAATAAAAAATGCAATTGCAAAATAAAACCCACCCGGCATAGCCTGAAATATTCCAGGGAGTGTTACAAAAACCAATCCCGGCCCTGCAGCGGGACTTTGCCCCAAAGCCATCAATGCCGGAAAAATCATAACGCCACTCAAAATAGCAATTAAAGTATCGGCAGTTGCCACCTGAAAAGCTGTTCCCAAAAGAGGTGTGTCCTTTCTAATATACGACCCATAAGTTATAAGTGCTCCCATTCCAATACTAAGCGAAAATGCTGCCTGCCCCAGAGCCATTAAGACTCCATTAAGACTAAGTTTACTAAAATTTGGTTCAAACAAAAAACGCAACCCTTTTTCTGCTCCGGGCAAAGTAATACTTCTAATACAAATTGCTATTATCATAACAAGCAACAAAGGCATCAATATTTTTGTGTATTTTTCTATGCCCTTTTGTACACCTGCCAAAACGACTCCGGCTGTCAATGCCATAAAAATCATCTGCCAAATTAATGGCCTCCAACTACCTGATGTAAAAGTTGCAAAATCTCTATTTAACTGATTAATATCTTTTCCTGCAAAATTTCCGGCAAAAGCCTGATAAATATATTCCAGCGTCCAGCCTGCAACAGTGCTATAAAAGGATAAAATCACAAAAGCAGCAACAATTCCCATCAATCCAATAATCCACCAAGGACTTTTGGGAGACAATTTGCGAAAAGACCCCAAAGCATTACTTTGTGAGCGACGACCAATTACAAACTCACTCATCATTACAGGAATTCCAATAATCAAAATAAAAAACACATACAAAAGTAAAAAAGCTCCACCGCCGTTTTCTCCTGTAATATAGGGAAATCGCCAGATATTTCCTAAACCAACGGCTGATCCTGCGGCTGCAGCTATTACTCCAAATCTTCCGGTAAATCCATCACGCTGGTTTATCGCCATAATTTGTTTGTTTTATAATACAAATAATAAACAATGCTAAAGTCTGAATAAAACACAAAAATAGTGGCTTTATTTCCAAAAAACAAAATAAAGCCACTAGAATTTTTATAATTTATCAATACAATTCAAATCCGAAAATGCTGATTTTATCCTTTCGATCATAGATTTCTCGGCCTCTCTTAACCAAACTCTAGGATCATATTTTTTCTTATTTGGTTTATCGTCACCTGCTGGATTTCCAATTTGAGCCTGCAAATACTCTTGATTTGCAAGATAGTATTTTCTAATCCCATCCCAAAAAGCCCATTGGGTATCTGTATCAATATTCATTTTTATAACACCGTAACCAATTGCTTCGCGAATCTCGTCAAGACTCGAACCCGAGCCACCATGGAAGACAAAATCAACAGGATTTGGATCAGTTTTAAATTTATCTTGAATAAAATCCTGTGAATTTTTTAAAATTATTGGCTGTAAATTCACATTTCCGGGCTTATAAACCCCATGAACATTACCAAAAGATGCAGCAATTGTAAATTTATCGGAAATTTTCATTAACTCTTCGTATGCAAATGCAACATCCTCGGGTTGAGAGTATAGTTTTGCATTATCAACATCTGTGTTATCAACACCATCTTCTTCGCCACCCGTAACACCAAGTTCTATCTCAAGAGTCATGTCGATTTTACTCATTCTTTCGAGATATTTTTTACATATTTCGATATTTTCCTCGATAGGTTCTTCTGAAAGGTCAAGCATGTGAGACGAAAACAAAGGTTTTCCAAATTCTTGATAAAAAGTTTCGCCAGCATCAAGTAATCCATCAATCCACGGAAGAAGTTTTTTTGCAGCATGATCGGTATGTAAAATTACTGCCACACCATACATTTCTGCAAGTTGATGCACATGCTGTGCTGCACATATTGCTCCGGCAATTGACGCTTGCTGCTCCTCATTTGACAGACCTTTACCTGCATAAAATGCGGCACCTCCATTTGACAATTGAATAATCACAGGAGAGTTAACATCTCTGGCAGCCTCGAGAACAGCATTAACAGAATCGGTGCTTACCACGTTTACAGCAGGAAGTGCATAAGCATTTTCCTTAGCATGTTTAAATACTTTTTGTACATCATTACCGGTAATTACTCCGGGTTCAACCAAATCGAAAAGTTTTTGTGCCATAATTGTAGATTTTTTTCTCAAAAGTATAAAATTAAATGCATAATAAAAAATATGTTTAATAAACAATATGTCGGAAAACTGCAATTTCAGAGTTTATGTTTATAAATAAGCTTACATTTTTGATTATTGAAAGTAAATTTTCATAATAAAATTGTATTTTTGTTCATTAAAATCATAAATAGAAAAAAATGAACAATAACGAATTTAGAAAATATGCAACCCGTCATCACGGGATAAATAGTTTGGTGTTTGATCAATATACTAGTATTTATAACAACTACATCTCGCCAACAATTATCGAAGAGCGAACATTAAATATTGCCACAATGGATGTTTTTTCGAGATTGATGATGGACAGAATTATCTTTTTAGGATTACCTATTGATGATTATGTTGCCAATATTATTCAAGCTCAGTTGCTATTTCTAGAAAGCACAGATCCAAACAAAGACATTCAGATTTACTTTAACACTCCGGGGGGTTCTGTTTATGCAGGACTTGGAATTTATGACACTATGCAATATATCAGTTCAGACATAGCAACAATTTGTACTGGAATGGCAGCATCAATGGGAGCAGTATTGCTGTGCGCCGGCACAAAAGGCAAAAGATCTGCATTAAAACACTCCAGAGTAATGATACACCAACCTATGGGTGGAGCATCAGGTCAAGCAACAGATATTGAAATCACAACCAAAGAAATAATCAAGCTTCGTAAAGAATTATATGAAATAATTTCGGACCATTCCGGAAAACCTTTCAAGCAAGTCGAAAAAGATTCTGATCGTGACTATTGGATGACTGCCGAAGAAGCAAAAAACTATGGTATGATAGACGAAATACTTTTCCGAGAAATAAAGAAATAAAAACTGATTTTCATAATAATAAAAACTTTATCATTTAAACAGTTATCACATTGATGAATGTAAAAATTTTTAATAAAAAAAAACACAAAAATGGATAAATGCTCTCTCTGCGGAAGAAAAGAGTCGGAGGTAAATATGTTATTTACAGGTGTAGATGGACATATTTGCGATGAATGTATCGAACGCGGACACGAAATATTAATGGAGGACAGAGCTTCGAGCGGAACATTTTCGATTGGAGACATAAAACTATTAAAACCCAAACAAATAAAAGAATTTATTGACCAATATGTAATTGGACAAGAACATGCAAAAAAAGTTTTGTCGGTAGCAGTTTATAATCACTACAAACGTCTTTCGCAACCAGACACAAAGGATGATGTAGAAATTGAAAAATCAAACATTATTATGGTTGGCGAAACCGGTACCGGAAAAACGCTATTAGCAAGAACAATAGCCAAAATGCTTCATGTTCCGTTTACTATTGTTGACGCAACCGTGCTGACAGAGGCCGGATATGTTGGTGAAGACATCGAAAGTCTTTTAACACGATTGCTACAGGCAGCCGACTACGATGTGAAAGCAGCTGAAAGAGGTATCGTTTTTATTGACGAAATTGATAAAATCGCACGTAAAAGTGATAACCCCAGCATTACCAGAGATGTCTCAGGCGAGGGAGTTCAACAAGGACTACTTAAATTACTCGAAGGGTCTATTGTAAATGTTCCTCCACAAGGAGGTCGAAAACATCCTGAACAAAAAATGATCCCGGTAAATACTAAAGATATCTTATTTGTTTGTGGTGGAGCTTTCGAAGGTATCGATAGAATAATTGCAAAACGTATGAACACCCAAGTTGTGGGTTATGGTTCGCATAAAATTCAAGAACAAGTAGATAAAGAAAATCTGTTGAAATACATTGTTCCTGACGATATCAGAAAATTTGGGCTAATCCCCGAAATTGTCGGACGTCTACCAGTACTAACACACCTTGAACCTCTTGATAGAGACGCTTTAAAAAGAATTCTAACAGAACCTAAAAACTCTATCATAAAGCAATATATTAAACTTTTCAAAATGGATAATATAAAGCTTGAGTTTAGTGATGACGCTATAGAGTTTATTGTTGATCAAGCGATTTCTTTTAAACTTGGTGCAAGAGGATTGCGTTCTATTTGCGAATCAATAATGCTCGAAGCTATGTTTGATCTGCCTTCCGGAAAAACAAAAGAATTTAAAGTAGATAAAATATATGCCGAAAATAAACTCGATAAAAATGCTGCTATTAAATTCAAAAATGTAGGATAAATTTTTCGTAATTATTTAGGTTATGGAAAGATTATGAGCATTTTAGAATGCGTTTTTGCAATATCACTGAAACTAAATAGGGGCTACTGAACCTTTAGCTCGGCGCAGCTAAAAACAATTAACCCGCATTATTACTTCGTGAGGGCTTCGCCGTTCATGCGATTAGCTTTGTGTAGATACAAGGCGTCTAACTTTGCAGTTATACTTTTGTATTACA